>JAEYVB010000289.1 GCA_023429345.1 Planctomycetota bacterium | reverse complement strand
CCCGTGACCCGGGTGTGAAAAACAAAGCCGGGCCCCCGAAGGAGCCCGGCGATTCGGTTCGGTTTGAGAGCGAGATCAGGCGATCATCCACGCCGGGCGGGCCGTCTTTGCATCGGCCGGAACCACGTGGACCTTCCGCCCGCGGAAGACCACCGTCCCGTTGGCGACGGAGAAGAGCGTGTCGTCCTTCCCGCGCTGGACGAGGAAGCCCGGCTGGAAGACCGTGCCGCGCTGCCGCACGATGATCGACCCCGGCTGAGCGACCTGCCCGCCGTACAGCTTGATCCCCAGGTACTGAGGATTGGAATCGCGACCGTTCTTGGTCGAGCCTTGACCCTTCTTGTGTGCCATAGCTGCGTATCCAGAGCAAACCCGGCCGTGCCGGGGTGGGGGGTTCAGATAGGGTCAAAAGAATAGGGGGCGGTCAGCGCATAATCCAGCGCGACTCGTAGGGCTGGAACTCGCCGCCCAGGTGCGGGTTGAGGTCCCCGGGCATCCGGTACCGCAGCATCAGGGTCTTCCGGAGCACCTTCTTCTCGGTCTCCGCCGCCGGGGCTGCCGGGATCTCCCCCGTCCGGGAGGCCATCGCCGCCGGGCTTGCCACCTTCGGCACCTCGATCGTCGCCGTCTCGCCGCTGAATCCCGCCAGGTAGACGCTCACCTCGTGGAGGTGATCAGCAGGTACCGGCCAGATCACCAGGCCCTCCTTGGCGTTCTCCTCCCCGCGGAGCAGCGTCGCCACGATGCTGATCTGGTCCTCCAGGAACGGGTTCTCGAGCCGCTGGAGCAGCTCGTTCGTCACCGCCACCGGCACATCCCGCCCGGAGCGGAAGATGTTCTGATTGCTCGTCGCCAGCTCGAAAACTGGGGCAAACAGCAGGTCGACCGGCGAGTTATTCGTGACCTTGTAGGTCATGAAGTAGTACGCCCGCGGCCCCTGGGCCGTATTGACCGTTGTCCACCGCAGCGGCGAGCACTCGACATCCAGCTGCCACCGCTTCGGGACCGGTGACGGTTCCGGGGCCGCCGCGGCCATCGCCGGCGCCGTCACTCCCCACGGGGCCCCCAGCATCCCCAGGGCCACGCCGGCCAGGGTCGGAAGTGCAAAGAGTCCGCGAACCGTGCGAGCGTGAGGGGTCATCGAGCACTCCATCAAAAGGCAAGGGGGGCCGTGGGGGGCTAGTCTACTGTTCGCGAGCCGCACGTCAATGTTCGTAGGAAACCGGTGTGGGTGATCCCCAACCTAGCCAAGAAGTTGCTCGGGTTATGACCGGGACTCTCCCGTCCCCTTCTACACCCCCCTCAGACCCGGTCGCCATCCGAATCCCCCGGGAGCTTGAGCTTTCCGCGGCCGCCCGTCTCGTCGGGGATGCCGCGGGCCCGAAGGGGCAGGCCGCCCGCCGGATGGTCACGGCCGCGGCCCTTCACGGAATCGACCTTTCGTGGATCTGGGGCACAGTAGACCGGGTGGGAGGCCGCCCCTCGCGCGTCCGCCAAGCCTGCCTGGTTGTCCCCGGAAGCGGGAAGACGGCCATGTGCGTCCTGTCCGGGCCGGCCCACGGCAACCCTGATCAGGAGAACCTGGAGCGTGTCGCCGCCGTCCGCACCGGCTGCCGCTTCCTCGAGTTGGAGCGTTCGCGCCCCGGAGGCCGCGATATCCGCCTGGCGCAGGCCCTCCCTGACCCCGGCGAGGCCTGGGCCGTCCGCGCACTCCAGGATGCTGGCTTTATCAGGGTCGGGGAACTCGCCTATCTCCGTCGCCAGCGCTCCGCCAGCTACCCCGCGGGGCCGCTCTCCCCATGGCCGGACGGCATCACGGTCCGGAACGTGCAGGGGCTCCGCCCGGGCGACCCCGACCGCGCTGCGCTCATCCGCGCCCTGGACCGCACCTACGAGGCAACCCTCGACTGCCCCGAGCTCTGCGGCCTGCGCGACACCGCTGATGTTCTCGAGTCCCACCGCTCCACCGGGGTTTTCGACCCCGCCCTCTGGTGGCTGGTGTTCCTCAACGAACAGCCACACGGCTGCATGCTCCTGAACCGCTGCCCCGACCACGGCACCGTCGAGCTGGTCTACCTGGGCCTCTCGCCCGAACTCAGGTCGCGGCGCATCGGCTCACGCCTGCTGGAGTTGGGCCTCGCCGCCATCGATAGCACGGGCGGCACGCCGATCACCTGCGCTGTTGACCTCCGAAACGCGCCCGCGCTGCGGCTGTATGGGCGGCTCGGCTTCCGCGAGTTCGGTCGCCGCGTGGCCCTCGTCCGTCCGATCGGCGGATGAACGACGGCGCGCGACCACAAGCGATTGCGGTCACGCGCGCTGTCCCGTTCCATCTGTTGCGCCCACCGCTCCGTGTTCTCCA
Organism: Planctomycetota bacterium; assembly: GCA_023429345.1. Taxonomy (GTDB): domain Bacteria; phylum Planctomycetota; class Phycisphaerae; order Phycisphaerales; family UBA1924; genus JAEYVB01. Next base: position 3,435 of record JAEYVB010000289.1, on the reverse strand, counting down.
CCGCCCGTCAACTCCCCCGTTTCTGCACATGGAAAACCCACGCAAAGTGGTGAAGCGGTGGGAAAGAATTTTGTGATCGCGCTAAGCCCTTGTTTTCCCGGAGCAAACGCGCAACTCTCACGCGACGTCGAAAAAGACCCATTGCATCAACCGTGAAGGACCGCTAATCTCTCCACCGCTGGCCAAGGAACTCGGCCGGTCAGGTGCGTCCCTCTCATGCTCAGCCCGTGCGTCTGCCGGGCCAAACACATGGTGAAGCGGATCTCGTTCTGGTGGGCAACGCTATCACAGCGCGCCGCCCGGAGCAATCCGCGAGGGGTCTTCCTGCGTCCCGAATGGATTCGAAGGGCACAAGGCCATCGCCCGGCCGCGCACTCACGCCGTGAGCCGCGCACCAGCCGAGCGACGGAAGGTCGCGCTTTCGCACGGGAACGCGAACGTGATTCAAAGCAGCAGAGCACGGAGTGAGCGGGCCGCCCAGCGCCCCTCAGGCACCACGACCGACGAGAGAAGAGACAGGAGCACCGACCACACGCCCATTGCCATCTCCCCCGCGGCGCCCACCCCCGCCGGCCGCGTCCTCAAGAGCCTTTCCTCCCGCGTCGGCGCTGCCGAGGTCGAGCGGTACTTCCCAGGGCAGGCCGTCCTTTACATCGGCAGCGGCCGCCTCGAGGTCCGCGCCCGCACCGGGTTCATGGCCCAGCAGATCAAGGCCAAGCTCCTCAAGCCCCTCACCGACGCCGCCCGCGAGGAGATCGACCCCGCCATCCGCGTCGATTTCACCGCCGATGCCGGCGCCTTCGCCTCCGGCCACCAGGCCTCGGTCGTGGCCCCGATCGCCGCTTCCTCGCCCGTCCCCATCGTGGCCGCCCACCGCCAGCGGCCCCAGGCCAGCCCCGCGGAGAAGCGCTACCGCCTCGAAGATTTCGTCGTCGGCGAGTGCAACAAGCTCGCCTTCACCGCCGCCGAGCGCCTCGCCGACACCGAGTGCCCCCGCGGCTTCAGCCCGCTCTTCATCCACGGCGCCTGCGGCGTCGGAAAGACCCACATCCTCCAGGGCGTCGCCGCCCGCTTCAAGGAGAAGCACCCCGGCGCGGTCGTCCGCTGCATCTCCGGCGAGAACTTCACCAACGAGTTCATCACCGCCCTCCGCGGCGGCAAGATCGAGAACTTCCGCAAGGCCTACCGCGGCGTCGACCTGCTCTGCATCGACGATGTCCACTTCCTCGAGTCAAAGACAGCGACTCAAGAGGAGTTGCTCCACACCTTCAACGCCATCGATATCTCCGGCGCCCGCGTCGTCCTCGCCTCCGACGAGCACCCGCGCCACGTCGGCAAGCTCAGCGAGGCCCTCATCTCCCGGTTCCTCTCCGGCATGGTCGTCAAGATCGGCCTCCCCGAGTCCGCCCTCCGCGAACGGCTCACCCGCATCTTCGCCGAGCGGCGCGGGCTGCGGCTCGAGCCCGCGGCCGTCCAGGTCGTCGCCGCACGCTGCGGGGGCCCCGGCTCGATCGGCGGCTCCGTCCGCGATATCGAGGGTGCCCTCACCCGGGTCGACGCCATCCGCTCCATGCTCCCCGACCTCTCGACCGGCCCGGAGATCGGCCTCGCCGTTGTCCGCAAGGCCCTCAACCTCACCCCCGAGCAGAGCTGCATCGCCCGCGTCCGCCGCCCGATCCGCATGGACTCGATCACGCAGACCGTCTGCCGGACCCTCGGCGTCCAGATCGAGGAGATCCTCGGCCGCAGCAAGCACCAGCGCGTCGTCCTCGCCCGCACCCTCTGCTCCTACCTCGCCCGCCAGCTCACCACCATGAGCTTCCCGGAGATCGCCCGCGCCCTCGGCCGCAACAACCACTCGACCGTCGTCACCGCCGCCAAACGCTTCGAGCGGCAACTCACCGAAACCAAGGACCTCACCCTGGCCGACCACGGCCCCGACCTCAGCCATATGACCCTCCGCGACCTCTTCGAACGCCTCCGCGAAGACATCCAGCGTACCGCCGCGGCCGCCTGACCCCATGACACGGGCGCCCCGCCCGTGCGCCTCGTCCCCCGTGGCACCGGCATCCCTGCCGGTCCCGCTTTCCTGCCGCCGACCCGCTCCGCTTGGGTCGGCGTCCTCCGGTCTCCGCTCGCCTCCTCCCGGGCGGAGACCTTTCCCTCCCCTCCCCCTCGGCGGGGCCGGCTACCAGTCGGCCCCGCTTTTCTCCTGCCGCATCGGCTTCCGCCCGCTGCGGTTCCGATCCGCGCCCGCGCCTATCACTCCGCGTGGACCTCCACCGCTACCACCGCCAACTCCTGCTCGCCGGTTTCGGTGAGGCCGAACAGCACAGGCTCCTCGATGCCCACGCGGCAATCATCGGGTGCGGCGCCCTCGGCTGCGCTATTGCCGACACGCTCGCCCGCGCCGGCGTCGGCACCCTCACCCTCATCGACCGCGACCTCGTCGAACTCACCAATCTCCAGCGCCAGACGCTCTTCACCGAGGCTGATGCGCGCGAAAACCTCCCCAAGCCCGAGGCCGCCCGCCGCCGGCTCGCCGCTGTGAACTCCGAGATCACCCTCCGCGCCTGCACCCTCGACTTCAACCCGCAGAGCGCCGAACGGGTTCTGTTCTCGTCGGAGCCCGCTCCCTCCGTCCTCCTCGACGCCACCGACAACTTCGAGACCCGTTACCTCCTCAACGATCTCGCCGTCAAGCAAGGCATTCCCTACATCTACGCCGGCGCGGTCGGCACACGCTGCCTCCAGGCAGCCATCCTTCCCGGCGACACCGCCTGCCTCCGCTGCCTCTTCCCCGACCCTCCCGCGCCCGGCTCGCAACCCACCTGCGACACCGCGGGCGTCCTCGCCCCCATCATCCAGATCGCCGCGGCCAACCAGTGCGCCGACGCCCTCAAGCTCCTCATCGGCCGCCCCGATCTCCTCCCGCGTGCCCTTCTCGACATCGACCTCTGGACCAACACCTCCCGCCGCGTCGAACTCGGCCCCCCGCGCCCGGATTGCCCCTGCTGCGCCCTGCGCCGATTCGACTTCCTGAACGCCCCCCGCGCGGACCTCGCCACCCTCTGTGGCCAGGACGCCATCCAGATCCTCCCCGCCTCCGAAACCACGCTCGACCTCGCGGCCATGCGCCAGCGTCTTTCCCCGCACGGGGACTTCACACAACTCGGCCCACTCCTGCTGCGCGGAACGCTCAACCACGAGCGAGCCGACCCGCCCGGCGAATCAGTCCACCTCACCCTCTTCCCCGACGCCCGCGCCATCTTCAAGGGCACCACCAACCCCACCCGCGCCCGCGCCCTCTACGCCAAATACATCGGCGCATAGCGTGGCATCGGGCTTCCGCCCGATGCATCGCCCGGAGGGCGATCGCTCTTTACACTCTCTCCGTGCCCGACCCCCTCCCCCCCATCCTCCCCATCGGCACCG
>JAEYVB010000151.1 GCA_023429345.1 Planctomycetota bacterium | reverse complement strand
GGGCACGAGCGGTTCGGGGCGCACGCGTCGGGGGAGGTGGAGCACGGGGAGGAGCTGCGCGCGTGCTACCAGGCGGCGGGCGTGCACCTGCACATCTCGATCACGGCGATGGTTCACCAGCGGATCATGGAGTGCGCGCTCTCCGGGGGGCTGCCGCTCTCGAGGCTGAACAGCTCCGCGCTGTACATGGTGGAGGCCGCGGCCAAGCGGGATATCTGGCTGAGCGGCCGGCCCGAGCACTTTGACGCGGAGACGCAGCGGCACGGGTTCGTGGTCGCGGACAGCCCGGGGCTGATGCGGCTGATGTCGCTGCGGCAGCGGCTGGGGCTGGAGCACAGCGCGGTGTACTGGTCGCGCCAGATCAACATGGAGAAGCTGAGGGCGCACGGGCCGGTGTCGGCCGAGCGGCGGCCCGACTGGGTGCTGGGAGACCTTTCGGAGACGACGTTCCGCTCGCGGGCGGAGCTGGAGGGATTGATCGAGCGGGCGCTTTGCAGTCCCGGTTGGCGCGGGGGCGTTTCGGCGATGATGGCGGGGCGCGTGAGGGAGCGCCTGACGCACAGCGCGCTGGTGGGCAACATCCTGGGGATGGTGGGGGGCACGCTGGCGTAGCGGGGCTGTTACGCGGCCGTTGCGCACCGGCGTGGGGCGGCGTCGGTATGGTCCTTCCGAACCCTTCTGGAGGATTGCCATGCTGCGTACCCCGGTCCGTCCGTCGCTCTGCCTTGCGCTGGCGTTTGTTGGATTCGCCGCCCCCTGCTCGCTCGCGGATGCGGTCGAGGTCCGGGGGACGATCGACCAGGTCACGGTGTACCGCGGGCAGGCGCTGGTTACCCGCGTTGTCCCGGTCGAGCAACCGGCGGGGATCGTGGAGTTGATCGTCACCGATCTCCCGGACCGCGTGCTGCCGGACAGCCTGTACGCCGAGTCCGGGCGCGGGGTGGAGGTGCGATCGGTCCGGTTTCGGACGCGGCCGGTGATGGAGGATGTGAACGAGGAGGTGCGGAAGCTCGACGAGCAGATCGCGGCGCTGCAGGACCGGCTGGGCGCGAGCAAGCGGCACGAGCAGGTGCTGACGGAGCACAAGGGGTACCTGGCGAAGCTGGAGCAGTTCGTCGCGCCGACGGCGACGGTCGAGATGTCCAAGGGCGTGCTGGATGCGGAGACGCTGGCGACGCTGACGGAGCTCCTGCTCACGCAGCGGAGGCAGGCGGCGGAGGAGGAGCTGCGGTTGGCGGGGGAGCAGAAGGAGCTCGGGAAGGAGATCGAGCTGGCGCAGCGGCAGCGGGCGACGATCACGCGGGGGTCGTCGCGGACGCTGCGGGAGGCGGTGATTTTGGCGGAGGTGAAGGAGCCCAAGGGCGCCGAGCTGCGCGTCCGGTACCTGGTGGACCAGGCGGGGTGGACGCCCTCGTACACGGCGCGGTCCGACGGGGACGGCAAGAGCGTGAACCTCGAGTACTACGCGGCGATCCAGCAGATGACCGGGGAGGACTGGGCGGGCGTGGCGATGACGCTCTCGACGGCCACGCCCTCGCTGGCGAGCCGGGCGCCGGACCTGACGCCCATGACGATCTCGCTGGTCGCGGATGTGCCGCAGCAGGCGGCGGACGGGGGCGGGTACCGGCAGGCGAAGATGGCCAACGCGCAGCAGCGGCAGGAGCTGGAGCAGCAGCGCGGGCAGTCGGCGGCCGCGTTCGGGGGGGAGCTGGACAAGAACCTGAACGTGATCGCCAGCAAGGACTGGATGCTGGACCTGACGGCGAACGAGCGGATTGTCCGTGGGGCGCGGGCGGACGGGATGAGCGCGGCGGAGCCGGACGGCCTGAGCGTGACGTACGCGCTGGGCGGGCGGACCAGCCTGCCGAGCCGCAGCGACCGCCAGCAGGTGCAGATCGCGGCGGTCTCGATGCCGGCGGAGTTCTACAAGATCGCGACGCCGGCGCTGACGGCGTCGGTGTACGACGAGGCGCTGGCGCGGAACACGACCAGGCTGGTGCTGCTCTCGGGCCCGGTCTCGACGTACGTGGAGGGGCGGTTCGTGGGGAATGGGCTGATGCCGACCGTCTCCGTGGGGGAGACGTTTGTGCTGGGGTTCGGCAACGATTCCTCGCTCAAGGGGCGCCGCGAGCTGGTGGAACGCAGCGAGACCGTGCAGGGCGGGAACCGCGTGGTCGACCTCACCTACCGCCTGACGCTGGAGAACTTCGGCGGCGATGCCGCGGCCGTGCGGCTCTTTGACCGTATCCCCAAGACGCGCGAGCAGGAGATCAAGCTGACGCTGGTGGACGCCTCGATCCCGCCGGCGAGCGAGAACGGGGCGGCGCAGGAGCAGAAGAAGAACGGCATCCTCCGCTGGGATGCGGCCATCCCCGCCAACGCCTTCGGCGAGAAGTCGCTCGCGGTGGAGTACCGGATCCGGCTCGAGCACGACAAGCAGATGACGGTCGCGGGCATACCGGGGCGCTGAGCCCCCGGCCGGGCGGTCCCGGCCGGCCACGCACTGGGGCCGCCGGGGCCCGTACAGTCCACCATGCGCGCGACACGACTGGCCGTCCTGCTCCTGATCGGTGCCCCGGTGTGCGCTCAGCAGCCGGAGCCTGCGCCCCCGGGGCCGGTGATCGCTCCGGGACCGGCGCAGCGGCCGCAGGGATTGCCGGCCGATGCACCGCCGCAGGTGCGGCTGGGGCTGCGGGCGGCGGCGGTGCGGGCGGCCTGGCCGATGATCCCGGCCGTGGTGATCGTGCCCGACGGGGATTCGTACATCGAGGCCGTGGCGGCGTGGACACCTCGGGCGCGGTTCCCGGTGCTGATCGACGACGGCTCGGCGCGGTCGCGCGAGGACATCGCGCGGTTCGTCCGGGCGTTCAAGCCGAAGGATGTTGTCCGCTGGAAGAGGGCGGGGGAGGCGGCGCCCGTCGACGCGGGGCGGCTGGAGCGGGCGGTGCGCACGATCTGGTCGATCCAGCTCCCGGGGGAGGCGGGGGCGCCGAGCATCGAGGACCAGCAGCAGCTCATCAACCGGTGGCGGGCGGTGGGCGTGGTTCCGCCGGGGATCATCGCGGCGGATGCGGCGGACCCGGCGTGGCCGGCGGCGCTGGCCCTTTCCGCCGGGCGCGTGCAGCCGATCGTGTGGGTGAAGTCGCGGCAGAACGTCAACGCGGCGCTCCCGCTGGAGGAGGCCGCGGCGCTCGCGAAGTCGATCGAGGAAGCGGCGGCCGCGAGCGGTCTTTCCTGGGCTGCGCTCGGCGATGAGCTCGAGACGGTCACGCTGTGCCTGAACTCACCGGTGAAGACGCAGCTCGAGGCGGGCAACATCGCGGCGACGACGGACCTCCTGGGCCGGGGCGAGCAGGAGGGGTCGCGGGCGAAGGGGGCGCGATGGGCGTGGTGCGGGCA
>JAEYVB010000119.1 GCA_023429345.1 Planctomycetota bacterium | reverse complement strand
GGTTCGGGCTGCGGCAGCGAGGCCGTCTCGGTCGGCGCCGGGGCGGAGGGCGCCTGGCCCGTGCCGGGGGCCAAGGGCGTCGTGAGATCGGTGGGACCGCCGGTCTTCGGGGCCGGCCGCGTCGGCGAGCTCGCCTGCTGCTGGCCGGGGGCTGGGGCGAGCGGGATGGTGGAGCCGGCGGCCGCGGCGATCTCCTCGGGCGTCGCCCGCCGCAGCGCCGCGCTGGGTGCAAAGGCGCGGGCGTCGTCGGGGGGAAGGATCTTGTAAGAGCTGATGGTGCCGTCGGCGGCGAGCTCGGGTCCGACGATGACCACCTTCGCGCCCGGCCGGAGGCCATCGGGGAGGGCGGGGTACCAGCTGCCGCGGAGGCCGTTGGTCAGGTTGGGCGCCTTGGGGATGGCCGGCTTGGTGAGGCCGGCGGTCTTGCCGGCGGGCTCGGTCTGGACCGCATCGGCGGCGAGGTAGACGAAGGAGCCGGTGGGATAGGCGACCCGTGACCAGAGTTTGCCCTTAGCGTCCGGGCCCTCGGCATCCACGCGGAGGAGCTGCCCCCGCTGCAGCTTCAGGACCGGGTACATGATGTCACCGGGCCCGCAGTGCATTGACGCGTCGTCGATGGCGACCGTGGCCCAGTAAGGCTCGACGGGCGGGAGCGTCGGGGTGGACTGCGCGAGGGCGCTGGCGCCGGTCAGGGCGGCGACCGCGAGCGCGGCAAGGCGTAGGCGCGTGCTCATATCTTTCGTCTCCTCAGCCGGCGGCCCCGATGGCCTCCGGAAAGTGGGCTTGGACCTGTCTCTATCGGTCGGGGGACCGGGGCGGAGTGTAACTCCGCACCCAGGCCGGAAAAGAAAGTGTCAGTCTTTGCCCAAGCCGGGTTTTTGGCCTCGTGAATCCGGCTTTGACCCCTTCCAAAGCCGCTCCTACCTTCCTTACCCATGGTGAACAACTGCCCTCCCGGTCGGATCGCTCGGTCGCGCGTGCTCGGACTGGCCTTGGTGAGTGGTGCGGCCATGGGGATTGGGGGGTGTTCCTCTCCCATGGCCGTGCAGAGCGAGCGGAGCCTCCAGCAGTCGGTGCTGGACACCTTGCGGCGCGAGGTCGCCGAGGTGCAGCAGTTTCCGGAGCCGAAGATCCCGGATGCGGGTCCGACCATCGACGTCCTCCAGCTCCGCCCGGAGCTGATCCCGGTGATCGAGGGCATGGCAGGGCCGGGGTCGTACGACCCGCGGGCAATCTCGTCCTCGATCGGGCAGGACCTGGTCGGGCGTGAGCAGCAGGTCGTGATGCTCACGCTGGAAACGGCCGTGCGGGCGGCGGCGCATTACAACCTGCAGGTTCAGTTCGCCCGGCTGCAGCCGGCGATCGCCGAGGCGCAGGTGGTGGCGGCGGAGGCGGCGTTCGACTGGGTCTTCAGCAACAACACCGAGTACAGCAAGATCGACCAGCCCCGGGCGCAGTCGCGGCAGGGGCTCTCGACCACCGGAAACACCAGCGACCAGCGGCAGACGATCTCGAACAGCACCGCGCTGCGCCGGCCGCTGATCTCCGGCGGGCAGTTCACCTTCCAGCAGGACCTCTCCAACGCGGAGGTCGACACGCCGGGGGTGAGCAGTGTGCCGAGCCCCGCCGACGAGGTCGCGTGGACGCTGCGGTTCGAGCAGCCGCTCCTGCAGGGGTTCGGCAGCGACGTGTCGCTGGCGCAGGTCCGGATCAATCGCAACGCCGAGCGGGACGCCGTGGCGAGGCTCAAGCAGAACCTGATCCAGAACATCACCGACACGGAGCGGGCGTACTGGCAGCTCGTGCAGGCGCAGCGGAACGTGCTGATCCTCCAGCGGCTATACGACCGCGGCGTGGTGACCCGCGACCAGGTGATCGCCCGCGAGATCCTGGACGCGACGCCGGCGCAGGTGGCGCAGGCGCGGGCGACGGTGGAGCGGCGTCGGGCCGACCTCATCCGCGCTCAGAACGTGCTGCGGCAGTCGAGCGACGTCCTCAAGACGCTGATGAACCTGCCGACGGTGGTGGTGGGCGACGAGACGCTGGTGCTCCCGGTGGATGACCCGCTACTCGAGCCGATCAGTTACAGCCTGGTCGATGTGCTCGCCAGCTCCGTCGCCCACCGGCCGGAGGTGGCCCAGGCCATCCTCTCGATCGACAACACCTCCATCCGCCAGCAGGTCGCGGACAATGCCCGCCTGCCGCGGCTGGACCTGCGGCTGCAGTCGCGGCTCGCCGGGCTCGACGACAACTTCGGCGATGCCTACGGCGAGCTGTTCGACGGCGATTTCATCGACTACCTGGTCGGCCTGAACTTCACACAGCCGCTGGGCAACCGCCAGGCGGAGGCCGTGTACCGTCAGCGGCGGCTCGAGCGCATGCAGGCGACCATCGCCTACCGCAACACCGTGCAGAACGTGCTGCTCGAGGCCAAGCGGGCGCTGCGGACGGTGGTGACGAACTTCCAGCTGATCGGGCAGACGCGGGTCGCCCGCTACGCCGCGGCCGAGCAGCTCCGCTCCTTCCAGGTGGAGAAGCAGCTGATCACGGGCTTCAGCGTGCAAACGCTCGACCTTGAGTTCCGCCAGCAGGAGCAGCTCGCGCAGGCGGAACAGGACGAGATCGCGGCGCTTTCGGATTACAACGCGGCGCTCGCACTTCTCTATCAGGCCATGGGGACCGCGCTCGAGCGGAACAACATCGAGTTCGTGGTGCCGGAGGCGGACGACCCCCTGCTGTCCGGGGGGCTCGAGTCCAAGGCCAATCCCGTGGTGGAGGTCGGGAAGAGCCCGTACGTGGCGCCGCCCTCGGGCCCGATGCACTGGCCCTGGCAGCAGCCCGCGTCGGAGGAGCAGCCGGAAGTCACGCCGACTCCGGTCATCGATGTGCCGCCCCCGGTCATCCTGCCCCCGGTCGCTCCGGCGCCCCCGCCGGGCCCGAACGCGACACCCGCTGGACAGCCGCCGGCCGGCGCGCGAGGCCGGGAGAACCCGCCGCTTCCCTCCGCCGCGCCTTTGTCGTCCCCGGCGGGGGCGGCCCCCGGGCGCTAATCTCTGATCGATGACGGCCGGGCCGGAAGAAATCGCGGTAGCGGTAGCTCGACTCCGCGAGGGACGGCTGGTGGCCTTCCCGACAGAAACCGTGTACGGGCTCGGGGCCGACGCGTTCGATGCGGGGGCGGTGGCGCGGGTGTTCGCTGCCAAGGGACGCCCGGCGAGCAACCCGCTCATCGTGCACGTTTCGGGCGAGGACATGGCCCGGACGGTGGTGTCGGATTGGACCGAGGATGCGGGGCGGGTGGCCGCGGCGTTCTGGCCCGGGCCGCTCACGCTGGTGCTGCCGAAAGCGGGCCGGGTGCCGGAGGGGGTCACTGCGGGGGGCGCGACGGTGGCGGTGCGGTGCCCGGACCACCCGATCACGCTGGCACTCCTGGAGGCGTACGGCGGGCCGCTGGTCGGCCCGAGCGCGAACGTCTCGGGCGGTGTCTCTCCGACGATCGCGGCGCATGTGCGGGAATCGCTCCCCGGGGCGGACGTCTTTGTTCTTGACGGGGGGCCCTGCCGAGGGGGGATCGAGTCCACCGTGCTGCTGCTGGGCGAAAGCCCGCGGGTGCTGCGGCCGGGGCTGATCGGGTCGGAGGAGTTGTCGATCGTGCTGGGGAGGCCCGTGGCCGACGCGGCGGCGGTCGAGGAGACGGGGCCGGCGATGAGCCCGGGAGTACAGGGGATGCACTACGCGCCCCGCGCGAGGGCGGTGCTCTTTGAGGGGGAACTCAGCATCCCTGCGGGAGCGGCGGTGGTTCTGACGCTTGGGCCCGGAAAGCACGCCGCGGCGAGGGGGCAGATCGAGATGCCGACCGAGCCGCACGCGTACGCGGCGCAGCTCTATGCCGCGCTCCGAGAAGCGGACGCAATGGGACCTGAACTGATCGCGATCGAGGCCCCGCCGCGCACCGGGCCTGTCTGGGAGGCGGTGTGGGACCGGCTGCGCCGGGCGACAGCGGGGGGCCCGGGAGCAGGAGGAGAGCCGACCTAGAGTTCAAGGTCGTTGCATCCGGGCGGATAGCTCAGCGGCTAGAGCACTCGCCTTACACGCGAGGGGTCCAGGGTTCGAATCCCTGTCTGCCCATTGGAAAGCACAGAGCACAGACGGTGAACTGGCTTGATCCCCTGTACATGCTGGCGGCCGCGGTGACCTCGCCGGTGTGGGCGCGCAAGGCGCGTGCGGATTGGCCGGCGCGGTTCGGGAAGATCGGGCCGGTCGGGGGGGCGGACGGTCGCAAACGATTGTTGCTGCACGCGGTGTCGGTGGGGGAGGTGAACGCACTGCGGGAACTGGTGCCGCTGCTGACGCCGCACATGCGGGTGATCGTCTCGGTCGGCACGGACACGGGGATCGAGCAGGCAAGGAAGGTGTTCGACGGTTCGTGCGAGGTGGTGCGATACCCGGTCGATTTCTCGTGGGCGGTGCGCCGGTTTCTTGATGCGGTGAGGCCGGAGGCGGTTGCGCTCGTGGAGTTGGAACTGTGGCCGAACTTCGTGGGGGCCTGCCGCACGCGCGGGATCCCGGTGGGCGTGATCAACGGGCGGCTGTCGGCCAAGTCCTTCCGTGGGTATAGGAAGCTAAGGCCGGCGATGCGCGGGCTCTTTGGCTCGCTGGCGTTCGCTGCGGTGCAGGATGAGACCTACGCGGGTCGGTTCGTTCACATGGGCGTGCCGCGGGAGCGGTGCCATGTCACGGGCTCGATGAAGTGGGACACGGCGCGGATCGAGGATGAAGTCGCCGGCGCTGAGGAGCTGGCGCGGGAGCTCGGGATCGACCGTCGGCGGCCGCTGATCGTCGCGGGGAGCACGTCCGAGGGCGAGGAAGCGTTGCTGCACGCCGCGTGTCCTGAGGGGGCCCAGTTGCTGTGCGCACCGCGGAAGCCGGAGCGGTTCGACGCGGCCGCGGCCGATCTGCCCGGGTGTGTCCGGCGGAGCCGGGGGGAGCGCGGCGCGCCGGGGGCGAGGCGTTTCCTGCTGGATACGCTCGGGGAGCTGCGCAAGGCGTACGCGCTGGCGGATGTGGTGGTGGTGGGTCGGACGTTCGGCGGCCCGGGCGGCGAGGGGGGGAGCGATCCGATCGAGCCCATCGGGCTGGGCAAGGCGACGATCGTGGGTCCGGCGGTCAGGAACTTCGAGGAGATTGTGCGGCTGTTCGAGAGCGGCGGCGGCCTTCTGCGCTCATCGCCGGAGGACCTGGCGGGTCAGCTGCGCGGGCTGCTCTCCGACTGCGAACGGCGGCGAGCGCTCGCGGAGCGGGGCCGGGCGATCATCCGGGGGCAGCAGGGGGCGAGCGAACGCCACGCGGAAATGCTGGTCGCGCTTGTGGGCGTCACGCGCGCGTGAGTAGCGCGAGCCACTCGGCGTTGCCGCGCTTGTTGCCCTTGGTCGCGCCGCCCTGGACCGGCGAGCGCGTGAGCCCCATGACCGCGACGCCGAGGCCGGGCATCTGCTCCATGACGCTCTGGGTGATGCGCTCGGCGTCGGCCTCGTCCAGCACCCCTGCCCTCAGGAGCCGGCGCTGCTCGTCCCTCGCGAGCTCGTAGTGGGGCTTGATGAGGCTGATGATGCGGCCGCCCTCCTTCAGCCAGCGCACGGCGGCGGGGATGGCGTGACGCTGCGGCGTCCAACCGAGGTCGATCGCCACAAGATCGACGGGCTCGGGTGGCTGGGCGTGCAGGGCGTTGCTGCGTTCCAGAACGACGACACGGGCGTCCTGCCGGAGTTTCCAGGCAAGGGTACCGTACCCGGTGTCGACGGCGTAGACCCGGGCCGCGCCCGACTGGAGTAGGCAGTCGGTGAAGCCGCCGACATTGGCCCCGAGATCGGCGCAGGTGAGGCCGGAGGGGTCGATCGCGAACGTGTCGAGGGCGTGGCGGAGCTTGAGGCCGCCGCGGCCAACGTAGGGAATGGGGTCCACGGGGCAAGGCTAGCGGGGCGTCCGGAATGGAGGTGGGAGCGGGCGATGCTCAGCCCTGGCCCGCGACGTGATCGACCTCGTCGAGCGTCGTGATTCCCTCGGCCACCATCTTCCAGCCGCTCTGCGCCAGCGTGGTGAAGTGACCCTGCTCGATGATCCGTTTCATGGCCTGGATGCTTGGTTCGCGGAGGACGACATCGCGGAGGTCATCGGTGAAGTCGAGGAGCTCGAAGATGGCCTTGCGGCCGCGGTAGCCGGTGCGCAGGCAGCGGCCGCACCCGGTGGAGACGTACATCTGGGTCTTGCCGCCGAGGAACTTGCCGAGCCGGGTCGCGACGCCGGGGGCGACCGGCACGCTCCTCTTGCACCCTTCGCAGAGCACGCGGACGAGCCGCTGGGCGAGCACGAGGTCGAGAGAGTTGGCGACGAGGTAGGGCTCGACCTTGAGGTCCAGGAGCCGGAAGATGGCCGAGATCGTGTCCTTGGAGTGGACGGTGGAGAAGACCAGGTGCCCGGTCATGGCGGCCTGCATCGCCGTGCGGGCCGTTTCGTCGTCGCGGATCTCGCCGACCAGGATGACGTCGGGGTCCTGCCGCAGCACGCTCCGGAGGAGCGAGCCGAAGCTGTTGGTCTCGCGGTGGCCGGAGTTGACGGGGATCTGGGTGACGTTGTCGAGCTGGTACTCGACGGGGTCCTCGATCGTCACGACGTTGCGGCTGTAGCGGTCGATCTGACGCAGGGCATTGTAGAGGGTGGTGGTCTTGCCCGATCCCGTGGGGCCGCAGACCAGGAGCAGGCCGTGGTCCTGCTCGCAGGTGCGGCGGAGACGGTCGTACATGTAGCCGGCGAGACCGAGCTCGTCGAGCGAGCGCGGCACGTACCGGTCATCCAGCACGCGGATGACCATCTTCTGGCCGTGGACGCTGGGCGTGAAGCTGACGCGGTACTCGACCCGGCGCTCGGGGAACTTGCAGGAGTAGTGTCCTTCCTGCACAGCGTCGCGCGCGGCCATCTGCATCTGGCAGGCGGTCTTCACCAGGCCGGCGACGAGGTCCCCCACGCGTCGGGGCATCTCCACGAGCGTGACCATCTGCCCGTCCACGCGCACGCGGACGTTGGTCTCGTCGGCACGCGGCTCCATGTGGATGTCGGTCGCCCGGGCCTTGGACGAGATCTGCATGAGCAGCATCATCGCCCGGGGCCCCTCTCCCCCGGCGGATAGCACGCCGGAGGGCGAGCCGCTCGCTTCGATCAGGACGATTGGCTCCTCGCGTTCATCCTTCGGCGGGAGGGTGTTCAGCAGGCGGTCGAGTTCCGCGGCCCAGTCGGCCTCCCCGGGTCGGGCTCTCGGGGTGGCGGGCGTGCTC
>JAEYVB010000106.1 GCA_023429345.1 Planctomycetota bacterium | reverse complement strand
ATGGGCAAATCGCAGGTGGGCGTCCGGGTGATGCTTCACCGGGCCCGCCTGTCGCTCGCGCGACGCATGGAGACCGAGGGAAGCCTCGCGACCCTGGGCATGGAGGTTCGGGTGGTCCACAGCGCGGCCGGGCCGGCGGGGGTGGAGCCGTGAGCCGTCGTCTGCGATCTATCGACGAGGCGCTGCGGGAGCGACCGGCCATGCGCGCGGCCCCGAACGGGCTTCACGGGCGCGTCATGATCGAGGTGATACATACTCGGCCGGCGGCGAAGTCCGCCGGATCGGTCGGTGCCGGGTGGTTGAAAGTCGCGGCGTGTCTCGCGTTGCTCGGCGGCGCGGCGTGGAGCGTGGAAACCTGGACGGAATGGACAGAGCACGCGTTGGAACACTCGGCTCGATCAGAAGCAACCGGGCCGCACGGCCTCGGTTGGGCGGATCCGGCCCCCGCCCTGATCCCGTCGGCCCGGACCATCTCCGTATCGCTGCAGCAACCGCTTATGAACGAGGCCCAGTCGGTGCTGGACGACACCCGCCGCGCTGCGGACTTTGTCGTGAGCTGCTTGCCATTCACGGCCACGGCCGGACGGTGACGCGGGCGGTCGCTCACGGAGAGTTCACGAAGGAGGAACCGCCATGGCCGCGACGCCGTCGAACATGATCCCGCTGGGCACGATCGCGCCCGAGTTCTCGCTCCCGGACACGGTTTCGGGTCGGACGGTGTCGCTTGCCGACTTCCAGGGCGGGCCGCTTCTCGTGATGTTTCTCTGCAATCACTGCCCGTTCGTGAAGCATGTGCAGAGCGAACTGGCGGCGATCGGGCGAGAGTTCGGCGCCCGCGGCCTGGGCGTGGTGGCGATCAGCTCCAACGATGCGGCGAAGTACCCGCAGGATGGTCCGGAGGCGATGCGGGAAGAGGCGCGCAACGCGGGGTATCCGTTCCCCTACCTGTTCGACGAGACCCAGGAGGTCGCGAAGGCGTACCGGGCGGCGTGCACGCCGGACTTTTACCTGTTTGGCCCGGAGCGGACGCTCGTCTACCGCGGTCAACTGGACGACAGCCGCCCCAAGAGCGGAATCCCTGTCTCAGGGCGGGACCTTCGCGCCGCCATCGAGGCCGCCCTTCGGGGCGAAACCGTTCCGACGCGGCAGATGCCCAGCATCGGGTGCAACATCAAGTGGAAGCCCGGGAACGAGCCGGACTACGCGCGGATGTCCTGATTAAGCAACGTGGACGACCAGGGAGCGTTCGTGCCGGCCGCGGCGGTGCTCCCAGAGATAGATCCCTTGCCATCGCCCGAGCGCCAGGCGACCGTCGAAAATTGGGATGCCGAGGCTGGTTTGCGTGAGGATGGCCTTGATGTGCGAGGGCATGTCGTCGGGTCCCTCCGCGGTGTGGGTGTAGAGGGGGTCGTTCTCGGGGACGAGCCGGCTGAGCCAGGTCTCGAGGTCGCGGCGGGCCGAAGGGTCGGCGTTCTCCTGGATTGTGAGGCTGGCCGACGTGTGGCGGATAAAGACGGTGCAGAGCCCGCTCTCGACACGTGAGTCCGAAACGAGCGACCGGACCCGGTCGGTGATCTCGTGGAGGCCCTGCCCGGGCGTGGCGATGGTCAGTTCCCCGATCACCGCGACTCCGCCAGGGATGCCCGCCTGTTCGGCCCGCTCACGACGGTCGGCCCGCTCACGACGGCCTCGGGTCGCTCTTTAGGGAAGGTCGTTTTGGCGGCGACCGCCAGGGGCAGCGGGAGCTGGCGGCCGTTGGCGGGGTCGGTTGCGGGCGTCGCGACCGCGGCCGCCCGGGACACCACCGGCGGCCGGCCGGAGGTGCTCTTGACCGGTCCAAGCGGGGTTTTGAACATGCCCGTGAGCGTGTCGGTGTCGCGAGGTTCGTAGCCGTCGAGCCCGAGTTCAAGGGACCGGATGTCTTCGCGTACGCGGTAGGTGCCGAACATGCGGTCCCAGAACGAAAAAATAGCGGAGTAGTTCGAATCGGTCTCTGGCTCCCAGCGAGAGTGGTGAACCCAATGCATGCGGGGGGTCACGATGACAAGCCGGATCGCACGGTCGAGCCCCGCTGGAAGGTTGACGTTGGCGTGATGGAAGAGGGCGGTGGCGACCAGGATAGTCTCGAACGCAACGATCTCGAGAATGGTCACGCCGAACAGGGGCACCGCCAGGGCGAGCGCGGCACAACTCAGCAGAATCTCGCCGGTATGGAAACGGAAGGCCGTCGTGGCGTCCACCTCCGGGTCATGGTGGTGGACCACATGGAATCGCCAGAAGAACGGCACCTTGTGCCACAGGATGTGCCAGAGGTAATGCCAGAGGTCCAGGAGCAGCACCGCCGCGATCAGGGAGGCCCAGAGCGGGAGAGCGGCCAAGTGCAGCAGGCCGATGCCGCGATCCTCGCAGAGGAGCGTCAGTCCGAGCAGCAACGGGGGGAAGAAGGCGGCTCGCAGGAGGCCGTTGGTGACGCCCAGCGTCGTGTTGCGGAGGCCGTGAGCAGTGCGGTGCTCACGACCGACAAAGAGCGGCGCTACGCCCTCCGCGGCCCACAGGATCACCAGTACGATGCTGGCCGCGGCTGGGATGACGAGATCCTGCATCCTTTACTCCGGGTGACGGGGCAGATTGTGTCGGCTGATCCTTAATAGCGTGTGAAGACGAGTAGAAAGGATTCCAAGGCGGGTCCGCTGGTCAGAGTGTCGCGTCGGCGGCCCGCACCGCGGCGCAGAATGCTTCGATGAGGTCGGGATCCTTGAGGCCGCGTTCGCGTTCGACGGCGTCCGAGACGTTGACCGCGTAAGGTCGGATGGCGCGGATGGCATCGCCGACGCTGGCTGCGGTGAGCGACCCCGCGGCGATGATGGGCTTCTCGATGCCCTCCACGGCCGGGATGAGGGTCGCCCAGTCGAACTCCGCGGGTGCATCGACGAGTATTGCGTCGATCTCCTCGACGGCGTTCCAGCGTTCCAGGTCCTGGCGGATGCTCGCGGCGTCGTAACGGACGGTCTTGATCACGCCCGGGCCGCACTCGCGGACGACCCGTTCGGGTTCGGCGCCGGCGAGCTGGGCGTAGTTGGTGGGGCAGACCTCCTCGATGTCGCAGAATGTGTCCACGCTGGCGTTCACGAAGACGCCGACGCTGGTGACCATCGGCGAGAGGGCGGAAACAATGGGCCACGCCTCGTCCGGGGCGATGTAGCGGGCGGAGCTGGGCACGAAGACAAAGCCGATGGAGTCGGCCCCCGCATCCACGCAGGCGGCGGCGGTCTCGGCGTCCCGGATCCCGCAGATCTTGATGCGTGTCCTGCCCATGCGGCGAGTGTAGCGGGCGGGCCGACGCGTCGGGAGACGTCGCTCATTGCGCGCCGGGGCTAACCTCCAACCCCGC
>JAEYVB010000102.1 GCA_023429345.1 Planctomycetota bacterium | reverse complement strand
GGATCGAGGAGTTCGGCTGGTTCGAGAAGCCGGCGTTGAAGGCCCATCCGACCACGCCGGGAGCGCCCGCGGGCCCCTGCGGCCCCGGGATCCCCTGAACTCCCTGCGGCCCGGCCGGTCCAACCGGCCCCTGCGGCCCGGCGGGGCCCGGGGTCCCCTGCGGCCCCTGCGGTCCGACAGGCCCAGCGGGGCCAACCGGCCCCTGCGGTCCGGCAGGCCCAACGGGCCCCGCGGGCCCAACCGGCCCCTGCGGCCCCGGGTTCCCGCTCAGCGCGTAGAGCGCGTAGGGCGCGGGGCGGATCGGCTGGCGGCCGCCGAGGGTCACCAACGGCCCGGTGGCCGCGGGGTAGCGGACATCGATCTCGAGGTAGCGGGCCTCGCCGCTGAAGGGCAACGCGCCGAAGTCAAGCTCGCTGGTGAAGCGGCCGTTGACCAGAGGCACGCCCGCGAGCGAGACGGTGCTCCCGACCTGGGCCCCGCCGATGGGGGCATCGTAGAGGCGGAAGAAGAGGTCGGCCGCGCCCGTCGCGGGGGCGCCCGCGCTCGTGAGCTCCCCCTGGTAGGTGAAGGCGGTGCCGACGCTCTGCGCGAGCGCTGCGGGGGCGGCAAGGAACAGGGCGCACGCGAGCGCCGCGGATCGAAGCACGACGGCGGATGGAAGCATCACGGTCTCTCCGGCGCCCCGCGGGTCCGGCCGCGGGCGCGCGAGCCGCCAACGTACGAACCCGCGCGGGCGCCGTCAAGAGAAATCTGATGCCGCCCGGGACCCCCCCCCTCACCCCCCTCACCGCGGCCGGGAGGCACCGAGGCCCTTCGGGCGTGCCACCGAGATCGGCTTGGCGATCTCGGTGCCCCGGCGTGCGGGGGACCACCGAGAAGCCCGCAGAGCGGGGGGGCGGGCGTCCCGGTGGCACGGATGGAACCTTGGCGCCGCCCCGCCGGGGGGCCCCGGCGGGGTCGGGATCGGCGGCGTCCGCATCCGCTCCTCCCGCCGCGGCCGTACACTCAGCCGTGTGCGGCGCAACGATGAGGAGACCCCCGATGCGATCGATCGTCACGCTCGTGCTCGCCGCTGCCTCCGCCGCCGCGGCCCAGCAGGTCGAGGTCCACGGCGTCCGCGCCACCGGCGAGTGGGTCCGCTTCGACCTCGCCACCGGGGCCGCGTTCCCGATCGCGGGCACCGGCTTCTCCCCCGCGCACGGCTGCAACGCCTACGTCAGCAGCGGGGGCCAGAGCGGCACGCCCCAGGGCGCGATCGCCCTCACCGGCACGGGCGCGAACGCCAACCGGATGTACCGCTCGCCGCTGGGTGCGCCGGGGGTGTACTACGAGCGCATCATCACCGGGCTCCCCGCCGGCTACACCATGGCGCCCGAGCCGAGTCAGTACCCCTTCATCCTCCTCGTCTCGGTCGATCCCGCCGGCCCCGAGCTGCTCGCGCAGATCGATCCCTTCGACGTGCTCACCGTCATCGGCCCCACCGGCCGCAGCGACCTCACCGCCTTCACCTCCGCGGGCGCGCAGCTCTTCGCGGTCTCGGGCGCTGGCGGCGGCGCGCTCTACTCGATCAACCCCGTCACCGGGGCCGCCACGCTCATCGGCGGCCAGGGCACCTTCGGCCCCGACACCCGCGCGCTCACCGCCATGCCCGATGGCTCCCTCCTCGCCGCCGGCTCCGGCCTGCGCTCCGTGAACACGCTCACCGGCGTCGCGACCCTCATCGGCCCCTCGGGGTTCAGCGACATCGTGGCGCTCACCTCCGCCACCGACGCGTGCTACGCCAACTGCGACGGCGGCGGCATCCCTGTCCTGAACGTCGCCGACTTCACCTGCTTCCTCTTCCGCTTCGCCGCCGGTGACTACTACGCCAACTGCGACCGCTCCACCACACCCCCAACACTCAACGTCGCCGACTTCACCTGCTTCCTGCAGCGGTTCGCGGCGGGGTGCCCGTGACTAACGGCCCAACGGCACAGCACCACAGGGGCGGGTGGCACCGAGGCCCTTCGGGCGTGCCACCGAGATCGGCTTGGCGATCTCGGTGCCCCGGCGTACGGGGGACCACCGAGAGGCCCGCAGAGCGGGGGGGCGGGCGTCCCGGTGGCACGGATGGAACCGTGGCGCCACCCCGCCGGGCGTCACGTGTCGTAGGTGCCATCCCAGGGCTCGGTGAACGCCATGTATTCGCCCGGCGTCAGGACGACCCACCAGGGATCGCCCGGCTCTTCGGGTGGGCGGGGGATCAGCCCGAACTCGATCCCGAAGCGCTCGATTCGGAAGGGCTTGACGCGGATGTCGCGGTACTCCTGCGGCCCCAGATCATCGAGGCGCTGCTGACAGAGTTTGTTGCGGTGATCCCTATCCATCGACTTCCGGGGACCGAGGTTGTCGATGATCGCCTCGATCAGGTTGCCGGCCGCATCGAAGATAAACATGGCGACGAACTCGCAGCCCGGGCCATCGAGAGCGGGCACGAACGGCTGCGTGAGGAAGAACTGGCGTCCATCCGCGGTGATGCCGATGTCGGCCGCGGCATCCTCATCGTGCGCGATCAGCAGGGAAGTGGGGGGGGCGCCGGCAGTCACCCCTTCGCCCCCGCCCCCACCGTCACGCGCACCGCGTGGTACGTCGGCTTCACCCGCGCCTCGAACTCCCCCCGGTACTTGTTCATGATGGTGCGGAGGGCCCAGTTGTTCCCGTCCGCGAGGCCGCAGATCGTCGTGCCGGGCATCGAGCCCATGCTCGTCGCGATCTCGAGGGCGAGGTCCAGGTCCTTCGTCCGCGCCTGACCCTCCTCGATGCGGCCCATGAGCTGGTAGAGCCACCCGCTCCCCTCGCGGCACGGCGTGCACTGCCCGCACGACTCGTGCTTGAAGAACCGCGCGATGTTCCGCGCCACCGCCACCATGTCCGTGTCCTCGTCGAAGACCGTCGGGCACGCCGTCCCCAGCCCCAGCACGTTGTACTTGCGGCCGATGTCGAAGTCCATCTCCGCATCGTACTGGTCCGGCCCCAGGATCCCCATGCTGATGCCGCCCGCGATCGCCCCTTTAAACTTCTTGCCGCCGCGCATGCCCCCGGCGTACTTCTCGACGAGCACGCGCAGCGGGATGCCCAGGTCGCACTCGTAGACGCCCGGGCGGTTCACGTGCCCGCTCACGCCCATGAGCTTGGTGCCCCAGGAGGGCGGGCCGCCGACGGTGCTGTCCGTCCCCTGCTTG
>JAEYVB010000285.1 GCA_023429345.1 Planctomycetota bacterium | reverse complement strand
CGATGTCGACCTTCAGGCCGCGCTCCTCGGCCATCAGCACGGTGAGGTCGATGGGGAAGCCGAAGGTGTCGTAGAGCTTGAAGGCGTCCTCGCCGGGGATGGTCCCGGAGTGGTGGACGCGGGTGGCGGCCTCCTCGAAGAGCTTGATGCCGCGGTCGAGGGTGCGGCCGAAGCTCTCTTCCTCCTCGCGGATGATGGCTTGCACGCGCTCGGTGGCGCCGCGCAGCTCGGGGAAGGCCCCGCCCATGCGCCCGGTGACGATGGGGACGAGCTCGGCGAAGAACCCGGGCGGGGCGCTGAGCATCTGCCGCCCGTAGCGGACCGCGCGGCGGAGGATGCGGCGGAGGACGTAGCCGCGGCCCTCGTTGCTGGGGACCGCGCCGTCGGTGATGGCGAAGGTGAGGGTGCGGATGTGGTCGGCGATGACGCGGTAGGCCGTGTCGATGTTGCCCTCGTCGGCCGCGCCGAGCTTCCCGGCGTAGGGCCGCGCCCCGGTGACCTTCCGGATGGCCTCGAAGAGGGGCGTGAAGAGGTCGGTGTCGTAGTTGGAGCGCTTGCCCTGGATCACCGAGACCAGCCGCTCCAGGCCCATGCCGGTGTCGACGTGCTTGCTGGGCAGGATTCTCAGTTTGCCGCTGCGACCGCCCCCCCCCGCGGGCGGCCCCTCGCGGTTGAACTGGATGAAGACGTTGTTCCAGATCTCCAGCACATCGGGGTCGCCGCTGTTGACCAGGGCCGCGGCGTCCCGCCCGCCGATGCGGTCGTAGTGGATCTCGGTGCAGGGCCCGCAGGGGCCGGTCTCGCCCATCTCCCAGAAGTTGTCCTTCATGTTCCCGGGGAGGATGCGTCCGGCGGGGAGGAAGCGCAGCCACAGGTCGCGGGTCTCGGTGTCGGGCTCGAGGCCGGTCTCGGGGTCGCCCTTGAAGTAGGTCGCGTAGAGCCGGTCGGCGGGGAGCTTGTAGACCTTCGTGAGCAGCTCCCACGACCACTCGATGGCTTCCTTCTTGAAGTAGTCGCCGAAGGACCAGTTCCCCAGCATCTCGAAGAAGGTGTGGTGGTAGGTGTCCTTGCCGACATCCTCGAGGTCGTTGTGCTTGCCGCCGGCGCGGATGCACTTCTGGGTGTTGACGGCCCGCCCGCCCATCGCGAGCCTGCCCATGGGGGAGGCGGGGTCGGCGTTGCCCAGGAAGATGGGCTTGAACTGGTTCATCCCCGCGTTGGTGAAGAGGAGCGTGGGGTCATCGACCGGCACGCAGGGGGAGCTGGGCACGAACACGTGTCCATCCCCGGGCTCGGGCTTGCCGCGGAAGAAGTCGATGAAGGCCGCCCGGGTCTGGTCGGCGGTGAGGAAGGGGATGCCGGGATTGTGGGCGGGCGCGTGGGCGTGCGTGGGGGTGGACATAGGGGCGCAAGTGTAGGGAAGACGTCCCCCGTGCCTCCCCGGCCCGCCCCTGCAACCGGCCGCAGCGATGCCGGTAGCAGGAACCATGAGCACCAACACCATCGCCGCCCTGCTTGTTCCGATCCTTGTCCCCGCCCTGGCGGCGACGGCCCAGACCTTTATCCCGCTGCCATCGCCGCCGGGGTACCTCGGCGGTGTCGGCGTGCTGCCGGTGGTGGTTGGGGGGGGTGGGGGGGGCGTGACCGAAGTGGTGGGTAACGCGATCGAGTTCGGGAGCGGGCAGCGGCCGCTCCGCTGGACGATCGCCGGGGGCGCGGCGGGGCTTCCGGAGGTGATGCAGTCCCCCGCGGGGTCGGCCTGGGCGATCCCCGCCGCGATGTCGGCCGACGGCGGCGTGGTCGCCGGGTGGGTGCACACGGGCCCGGGCTCGGGATCTAACTTTCCGGCGGCGTGGGGTGTGGGGGCGCTGGGGCCGAATGTATATTCCGCGCTCCCGACGCTCCCGGGGACGACGAGCGGCCTGGCCACGGGGGTCAGCGCCGACGGCGGGACCATCGTGGGCACCTTGAATACAAGTTCGGGGCTCTTTGGCGCCCGCTGGGTGAATGGGGTGCTGCACACGCTGCCCGCGGGGACCGCGCTCGGCGTGGTGTCGGCCGACGGCCAGACGGCCATGGGGACCGTGCAGGGGGTGGGGACCCAGTCGCTGATGCGCTGGACGGAGGCGGGCGGTGTCGAGCCGCTGGCGGCGATGCTGCCGAGCGACTTTGGCAGCACGGTGGCGGCGATGGCCGCGGATGGCACTTCGGCGGTGGGGGTGTACCACGTGTCCGGGCAGAACCACTCGTGGCGGTGGTCGGGCGGCGCGGTGGTGAACATGGGCGGGCTGCCGGGGATGGGGCCGACCGTGGTGCGGTCCATGACCGCGGACGGCTCGCTGGCGGTCGGGTACGGCACGGACCTTGCGCAGACGTTCTCGGTGGGCGCGGTGTGGACGGAGGCCCAGGGGTGGCGGAGCTTCGCGGACTACCTGCAGGCGCAGGGGCTGAGCGTGCAGGGGTGGACGATCACGAGCCTGCAGCGCGTCTCGGCCGACGGTCGGACGTTCACGGGCGGCGGGGTGGACCCCTTCGGCCTGTCGCGGGGGTTCGTGGTGACGATCCCGGCGCCGGGAAGCGCCGGCCTGCTGGCCGCCGCGGCGATCCTCGCCGCGCGGCGGAGGAGGACGGAGGGCTGAGTGCTGCGTGCCCCGTAGCACGGGCATCCTGCCCGTGTGCTCCCCCGCTTCCTCGTTTGCCGCTTCCCGCTTCCCGCTTGCCGATCCCCCCGTGCCCGATCCCCCTCCTCAGTCCTCAGCACTGTCAAAAACAAAGCAGGCC
>JAEYVB010000038.1 GCA_023429345.1 Planctomycetota bacterium | reverse complement strand
CTCCTGCTCACGCTGCTCGAGGTTGCCCTTGGTCTTGGTTTCGAGCATGGCGAGCATGTCGATATTGAACTGGGCCATCTCCAGCGACACCATGCGGCGGCCGCTCTCGGGGTCGGGGAAAGCACCGAGATACAGAAGGGCCTGGGTGGCCATCATGCGGACGAGCTCTTCGAAATCGGGCTGGGGGATGCCGGGCTCGCCCTCCATCCCGGGGGGTGCGCCGGGCGCTCCCGCGGGCGCGGCGGCGGCCTTGGCCTTTTCGGCGGCGGCGAGGCGGTCCTTCTCGGCCTGGGCCTGGGACTTCCAGTCGGAATCGATGATGATTTTGGGGGCTTCCTGATCCGCCATGAGGGTCCTTTCCCTTGGGGGGCATCCTAGGGGCGGAACCGGGACTTTCCGCGACCGGTTGTGGCGGCGTGAGCGGGGACGTACATTTGGGGTCCACACGCGTGGATTCGAGAAGAAAGGCCGCGGCGAGGCATGACGATACGGATTGGCTTGTTCATGGCCGGGGCGGCGCTGACGGCGGTGACGCCGGGGTGCATACTGGAGAAGAACCGGCAGGCGACGGTGCTCGAGAGCGCGGACTTCGTGGCCGACCCCACGACCACGCCGACGGGGCGGCCGGCGGACGTTCCACAGGCGGGGGCCGGAGGTTCGGAGCCCGCGGCGGTGCCGGTGGCCGAAGCCCCGGCGGTCACGGTGGGCGGGGGCGCAGAGCGGCCCCCCGCGGCCGGCGCGCTTGGGGCGACGGACGGGGCGTTTGATGTGTCGGTGGCGGCGGGGCCTCCGGTGCTCTCGGGGGATGCGCCTGAGCCGGTGGGTATGCCGGTGCTGGTCGAGGCGAAGGTTGGCGAGATCAACGGGCGCCCCATCCGCGTGCAGGAACTGCTGGACGAGGTCGGGCCGCGCCTGGAGGCGACGGCGCGGCGGCGGACGCTGACGCGGGACGATTACGACTTCTTCGGGTTTCGGTACAGCGGCACGGGGGCGGAGGAGCCGATCAACCGCGCGCAGTGGCTGGACTTTGCGCGGGCGGCGTTCAACAGCAAGCTCAACGGGGTGCTCCAGGATGAGCTGCTGCAGGCGGAGGCGCGGGCCTCGCTGCGGCCGGAGCAGCAGATGGGGCTCCGTTACCTGGTGCAGGAGTTCGCGGAGCAGCAGCGCCGCGAGTCGGGCGGGAGCCAGGCGGAACTGACGCGGCGGCTCTCGGAGGGCGGCAAGACGGTGGAGCAGGCCAAGCGCGAGCGGGAGATCCTGCTGCTGATCCAGTACCAGCTCGACGAGAAGATCCGCAAGCGCGTGCGGGTGAGCTGGAAGGATGTCCGGCTCTGGTACGAGCGGAACTACGAGCTCTTCAATCCGCCGGCGAAGGCGACGTTCCGGATGATCCAGGTGCCGGCGGACAACGCCGAGGCGCTGGCGCGGGTCCAGGGCGCGCTCAAGGGTGGGACGCCGTTTGCGGAGGTGGCGGCGACGGCGGACAACGCCTTCGAACCAGCCAAGGGCGGGCTGTGGGGCGACCAGACGTTCACCGGCGAGTACGCGGAGGCAACGCTTTTCAGCGAGCCGCTGAACACGCTGGCGCAGGGCCTCCAGCCGGGCGCCTGGGGGGGCCCGGTTGATTTCGCGGGGGCGCGGACGTTCCTCTACCTGGACTCGGTCGAGCAGATCCGCCGCCCGCTGAGCGATCGCGATGTGCAGCTCCGGATCGCCAACGTGCTCAACTCCATGGCGTTTGAATCGGAACAGCGCCGGTACATCGAGCGGCTCAAGGAACGTGCGAGCTTCAGCGATCTCGGCGAGATGACGGCGCTCCTCACCGAGATCGCGGCGCGGCGTTACTGGCCGGAGTAAGCGGATGCTGGGGCGGCTGCTGCAACGCTTCCGACGTGTTCCCGAGGGCAAGGCCCTGGGCGCGGCGGGCGAGCGTGCGGCGGCGCGGCTTCTGAAGCGCAAGGGCTACCGCGTCCTGGGCCGGAACGTGCGCGTGCGGATCGGCGAGGCGGACCTTGTGTGCGAGGCGCCGGACCGCAAGACGATCGTGCTTGTGGAGGTCAAGACACGCCTGCGGGGGAGCGGCCGGAGCGTGCTGGGCGAGATCGTCGCGCCGGAGATGAGCGTCCACCAGAAGAAGCGGCGGAAGCTGCGGGCCATCCTCGGGGTGCTGGCGCGGGCGAACGGCTGGCGAGGGCGGCCGCTGCGGGTGGATGTGGTGGCGGTCGAGTGGCCGGCCACGGGCGGGAAGCCCGAGCTGCGGCATCACGAGGGCGTGCGGGTGTGAGGGCTCGATCGCGGGGGTCACCCGCGCTCAGACAGACACCGTGCGGACATCCGGCGGAATAAGGATCTCGGCCTCGGTCTTCTGCTTCACCTCGTCCACCGTCACGCCCGGCGCGACCTCGGTCAGGACGAAGCGTTTGCGTGCGTCGTCGAAGACCAGGACGGCCAGGTCGGTGATGAGCATGCTCACGCAGTTCACGCCGGTGAGGGGCAGGCCGCACGCCTTGACGAGCTTGGCCGAGCCGTCCTTGGCGTTGTGCTCCATGGTTACGACAATTTTCTTGACGCCGGCGACCAGGTCCATGGCGCCGCCCATGCCCTTGACCATTTTGCCGGGGATCATCCAGTTGGCTATGTCGCCCTCTTCGGATACCTGCATCGCGCCCAGGATGCACATGTCGATGTGGCCGCCTCGGATCATGGCGAAGGAGTCGGCGGAGGAGAAATAGCTGGCGCCCTTGCGGGCGGTGACGGTCTGCTTCCCGGCGTTGATGAGGTCGGGGTCGAGCTCGGCCTCGGTCGGGAAGGGGCCGATGCCCAGGAGCCCGTTCTCCGACTGGAGCCAGACGTCCATCCCATCGGGAATGTAGTTGGCGACGAGCGTGGGCATGCCGATGCCGAGGTTGACGATGTAGCCGTCGCGGAGCTCGGCCGCGGCGCGGCGGGTGATCTGTTCGCGGGTGAGGGGCATGTGAGGTCCTGAATCGTGTGCGGGAGGCCCGGGGGACGGGCGGCGGGTGCGGATCGCATCCTAGTCGGGAGAGGCCGTGGGCGGGGCTTGCGGCGGCTGGTAGGCTGTAGGCATGGACGAGATGCTCTTTGTCGCGACCGGTCGATGGGTCGCGGGTATCGATCGGCTCACCGGTCGGCCGGCCTGGAAGCGGAAGCTCCCCCGCTGGTTCTCGAGCGGGCCGGCGACCATCCTGGCGGCGGGCGAGCTGGTGTTCGCCGGGCGGGGCGGGTACGTGTACTGCCTGCACGCAGGGACCGGCGAGGTGCTCTGGGAGCGGGGCATCGGCTCCGGGACCGATACCGTGCTGATGGCGATCGCGGGCCAGCCGTCGGACCAGGGCGGCGCGGCGGCAGCGCACGCGCGGGCGGCGGCGGCCGCGGCGGCCGCGACCTGAATCAGTGCGCTTCGGCGTGGGGGACGGGCTCGAGGTGCGCCGGCTGCGGAGGCTTGGCGCCGGAGCGTCCGCCGGAGACGGCGCGACCGCTGGCATCCATCAGGTAGCCGGCGACGAAGATGAGCGCCACGACACCGGCGGCGGACAGGATGCCGGCGGAGACGCGGGAGGCGTAGGGCGTCGGGGTGGGCGGTCGCAGCGCGGGATCGGGTTCATCCAGATAGGCGGCGAAGGCCAGGCGGAGGTAGTAGTAGGCGGCGATCGCGGAGTTCAGACCAAGGACGACGACCAGGCCGATCTCGCCGGCGCTGATGGCGCTCGTGAACAGGGGCACCTTGCCGAAGAAACCCAGGAGCGGCGGAAGGCCCAGGAGGCTGAGGGAGCAGAGGACCATCGTCCACCCCAGCACCGGGTGCGTCCGGCAGAGGCCGCGGATGTCGTCGACGGTCTCGATCTCGACGGTCTCACCGTCGGCGCCCCAGCGCTCGAGGGCGGCGAGGACGGCGAAGGCGCCGAGGTTCATCACGCCGTAACTGAGCAGGTAGAACATGACGGCGGCGAGGCCGTTGGAGAAGAACGGGCCATCGCCGGGGCCGGCGACCAGACCGACGAGCATGTAACCGGAGTGGGCGATGGAGGAGTACGCCAGCATCCGCTTGACGTTGTTCTGAAGGACCGCGAGCACGTTGCCCCAGGTCATTGTGAGAGCCGCCATCACCCAGAGGGTGAGGCGGACGAGCTCGGGGAGGGAGCCGTCGCCGGGGCCGTCCGGGAAGTGCCAGCCCACAGTCGAGCAGACCAGGATGAGGGCCAGAAAGCCGGCGGTCTTGGGCGTGAAAGCGAGGAACGCGGACACCGGGGCGGCAGCGCCCTCGTACACATCCGGCGTGTAGAGGTGCATGGGTACCGCGGCGATCTTGAAGCCGATGCCCAGGATGGAGAGCAGGATGCCGAGGAGGGCGATGGTGTTGATCCCGCCCGAAGCGGCCTGCGTCGCCAGGATGTCGCGGATGGCGAGGAGGTTCGTGGAGCCCGTCCCGCCGTAGAGCAGGGCGAAGCCGTAGAGGAAGGTCGCCGCCCCGAGCGCACCGAGGAAAAAGTACTTGACGCCCGCCTCCTGGGCCCGGCTGCCGCGGCGGCCGGTCTGCGAGACCGTGACCATGATGTAGGTGGGGAGCGAGGTCAGCTCGAGCGCGAGGAAAAGCCAGACAAGGTCGTCGGCGGACGCGCAGAGCATCAGGCCCGTGAGGGAGAAGAGGAAAAACGCGTAGAACTCGGCGCGGTTGGCGCGGAGCGGGTTGTAGGCGATGCGCTTCTGGGCGATGAGCGACTCTTCGTCGCGATCGACGGTGCCGGCCAGCAGCATGAGCATCAGCAGCCCCACGCCGGCGATGAGCACCTTGGCGAAGGGCATCAGGTGGGGCAGCAGGCCGGGCGCGGGGGGCGTGGCGAACGCCAGAGCGCCGGCAATGATGAGGCCGAGCCCTGCGACGCCGGCGGTGATGCGGCGGGTCGCGTAGGTCCGGGAGAGGCCGAGGATCATCACTGCGCAGGTGGTCAGGAAGAGAACAATCTCGGGCCAGATGAACTGGACCTTGTCGGCCATGCTCATCCCGAGCGTGATGGTGAGGGGGCTGGTCATTTAGTGGGACCCCTCCTCGTGGGCGGCCGGTGCGGCAGCGGGCGAGCGGATCGGCTGCGGGAAAATGCGGCCGCCCTCGTACTGCATCGTCC
>JAEYVB010000409.1 GCA_023429345.1 Planctomycetota bacterium | reverse complement strand
GGCGAGCACGGCGTCGATGGCGGCCGGGTACGCGACGGGCCCCTGCTCCAGCCACCGGAGCGTGGGGGCCACGATCGCCGCCGAGGGCCATCGTGCCGCGGCTATGAGCAGGCTGGCGGCGGCCTCCGGGCTGGTCTCCCGGCTCAGGGCGGCGGCGAGCCGCTCGGGAAGATTGGCGGGGACGAGCTGGGTGGCGAAGAGGGCGGCTCGGGCCCGTACGCGCGGATCCGAGGATTCCAGGAGCGCGGCGACCGCCTCGACCGATGCCCCGTCAATGACGCGGCCGGCCGAGACTTCCCGCGACAAGAGGTCGAGCCCCAGGTTGCGGGCCTCGGCGATGGGGTCGGTCAGGAGCTGCGTCAGGAGCTTCGCCCGGTCCTGGCTGTCGCTGGGCAGAGCCAGATACAGCCGGCGGAGTGCGTCGGTCATGCGACCGGCTACCTGACCTCGCTCGGCCGCGAGGCGAGCCTGACGCTGCGAGACGCCGGCCGCGAGCGTGTCGCGCCACTTGCTGTCGTCGGTGGAACGGTTCTGATCAAACCATCGCTGCCAGGCTATCCGGTCTCCGCCAAGGTCGTCCCGGCCGGTCACCGCGATGAGGGCCTCCGAAGCGGCGATGCGGACGGCCTCCGGCTCCTTCACCGACAGTCGCTTGATCAACAGCGAAATCCCCTCGGGCGTGCGGTACGCGGCGAGGGCCGGGAGCACGTAGGCGGGCGGCGCATTGGTCGGCCCCTGGGCGAGGCGATGGATCGCTCTGTAGAGGCGCGGCGGGGGCGACCAGGAGCGGCCGACCGCCGCCAAAACCGCCAGGCGCGGTTCCTGAGGCTGGCTTTCCTCTTCAAGCAACTGTGTGAGCCGCCGGGCGATCGAGGCATTCTGGGCCCGTTCCAAGGCGGCCTCAGCGGCCTGGGCCAGGGCTGCCGGGTCGTGGGAAGGCTCAAACAGGACAACGAGGAACGATTCTTCGGCCCCGTCCTGGACCGGCTGGATAAGCAACCGGTTGGGCCATGCACCCACCCCGGCCGCCGCGACATTGGGGCCCGGCTCGACGAAGTGCAAACAAAGCCCTGCCAAAGCGGCGAGCCGGATGCTGTTTCGCCGGGTAGTCACGGCGTGAAGACCCTTTCATAACATGCGGGAACGGGGTGCCGTCATGAGGCTGTAAACCCGGAAACCCGGCTCCAGCGGAGATGCCCCGATGGTACGATGATGGCCGGGGCCGGGTGCTGGTGTTGTCGGCCAATTCCGGGATCGACCTTCGAACAAGGCTCGGATCGGGTTTCGTCCCTCCGGGGGCTATCCATGAGCGAGTGGCAAGAGGCCGAACAGCACGTGGAGCGGGCGCACGAGCTCTATGAGCTCGGCCGCTGGGAAGAGGCCGAGAGCGAGCTGCGGCACGCGATCTCGTTGAACCCCTACCAGGCTGAGTGGCAGTTCAATCTGGGCCTGACGCTGGATGCGGCCGGGCGGCACAAGGAGGCCGCGGAGGTGTTCCGGGAAGCCTTCGGTCTTGACCCGGAGGATGAGCAGTCGGCCCTGATGGCGGGGGTGAGCCTCCTCCGGAGCGATGACCCGCGGGGAGCGCTGGAGTGGCTGGAGCGGGCGGAGAAGCTGGACGCGGCCGATGTGCAGTCGTACGTGCACCGCATCGAGGCCTTCACCGCGCTGGGGCAGCACGACCAGGCGGAGATCATGTTTTACCTGGCCCAGCAGGTCGACCCGCGGAGCGCGGACGCGTTCCTGGCGATGGCGGACTCGCTGCTCGAGCGCGAGCTCTTCGAGAAGGCGGTGTGGTGTCTCCGCGAGGCGGCCAAAATCGACGCGGAGCTCCCCGGGGTGCAGGGCAAGCTGGCGGAGGTGTACGCGGCCACCGGTCGCTACGAGAGGGCGCGGCAGCTCTACCTGCGGGAGTTGCGGATCGAGCCCGGCGATATCGACACGCTGCTCTCGCTGGGGACGCTGCTGGTCGAGATGAACCGGTTTGCGGAGGCCGGGGAGAAGTTCCGGCGGGTCCTCGAGATCGAGCCGGACAACGCCGAGGCGCACTTCGAGCTCGGGGACCTCGCGGAGCGCGAAGGACGCACCGATGATGCGGGCAGGCAGTTCGATGTCGTGCTGCGCCTGGACCCGGAGTATTCCGGGGCGCGGCGGCGCCTGGCGGGGGTGCTCTTCAGGCGCGGCAAGGCCGAGGACCGCGCCGCGGTCGAGGCCCTCCTGCGGCGGGAGTTGACGGAGTTCGGCGAGCGGCCCGCACAGTTCGAGGGCGCGGACCTGGAGGAGCTCGGGTCGCTGCTGCTGGATGCCGACTTGGCGGAGGATGCCGTGCGCGTGTTCCGGGTGCTCGCGGAGCGCGAGCCGGAGCAGGCGCGGTCGCACCACCTGCTGAGCGTGGCGCTCCTGGAGGCGGGGGAGCGGGCCGAGGGCATGGAGGAAACGCGCAAGGTCCTGAGGCTGGACCCGCGGAACGTCGCCGCGATGCACAACATGGCGATGGCCTGCGTGCGCGAGCGTCGCTGGCGGCGGGCGCGGTACTGGCTCGGACAGGCGCGGCGGATCGACCCCGACGATGCGTCGATCCGGAGGCTGTCCCTGGCGCTCCGGCTGCACGCGGTGATGGAGGTGGCCGGCGGGGCCTGGCGGTGGCTGGTGCGACGCAGGCCTCGGTAGGCCGCAGCGGCAGAGAGCGCTCCCGTTCGGGCACGGCGCAGGGCGGCCGGCCATTGCCACCCGCGGCCAGTTTCTCGCGCCGGCGGTACACTACCGCCAACGGCAATCCCCATACCTCGAGAGGGCACGGACGCTCCATGGCGAAGAAGACGACGACCAAAACGACGGGCAAGCGCAAGGACCGCGACGTCGCCACGCTGGGGAAGATCACCGACCTGGCAGAGACGGTGGCGACCAACGCCTTCCGAAACCGCGAGCCGGTGGTGAAGATCCCGACCCGGACCAAGAGCAACACGATCTGGAACAAGAAGCGGGGCATCCTGGAGATGGGGGATGCCACCCAGGAGCGGCAGCTCTTCAACCTGAACCAGGCCAAGCAGTTCATGCAGACGATGCTGCACGCCAGCACGATCAAGGACCTGATCGATGCGGACAAGACCAGCAGCCTCCGCGGCGTGTTCTACAAGGCCAAGCACACCGTCGCGGGGACGAAGGAGAACACCTTCGACACGCAGGACGAGTCCGACCCGATCCTCGAGGACCTCGAGGTCGCGCTCGGGGCCCTGCGCGAGGAGCTGCACATCTTCGCGGAGAACCGCGGCACGCTCGTGGGCAACATCACGATCGTCGACAAGGGCGACGAGATCGACGGCCGCCGGATGGGCTCGGGCGGGTGGGGGATCCCGTCGATCGTGGAGCCGGACGCGATCCAGTTCAAGAAGTGCGAGGCCAAGTTCGTCCTGCACGTCGAGAAGGGCACGGTCTGGAACCGCTTCAACGAGGACCGGTTCTGGGAGAAGAACAACTGCATCCTGACGCACGGGGCCGGGCAGCCGCCCCGTGGCTGCCGGCGGCTCCTGCAGCGCCTCAACCAGGAGCTGAAGCTGCCGATCATCTGCCTGCTGGATTGCGACCCGTGGGGGCACTACATCTACTCGGTGATCAAGCAGGGGTCGATCTCGCTCGCCTTCGAGAGCTCGCGCCTGGCGATCCCCGACGCGAAGTTCCTGGGCATCCGGGCCAAGGACTTCGACGCCTGCGACCTCTCCGACGCGGTGAAGATCGACCTGACGGACAACGATGTGAAGCGGGCGCGGGAGATCCTGGCGTACCCCTGGTTCCAGGGGCACAAGGGCTGGCAGAAGGAGATCGAACTGCTGCTCCGCAACGGCTTCAAGATGGAAGTCGAAGCCATGATCACCAAGGACATCTCCTACGTCACCGAGGAGTACGTCCCGCAGCGGCTGAAGGCGCGGGACTGGCTGGATTGACCCACGGTTCGAGGAGAACGCCGATGCGGCGGACTACCAGGCCGATGCGGGCGACCGAACGCTCCTGCCGCAGCACGGAAGGAGGCGCGGCGCGCGGTGGACCGGCCGCCCGCGAGCGGCAAGCCGCCGCGGCGGAACCGCGCAGCGTGGTAAGCCGGTGACTGCTCTCCCGCACCCAGCGCGCCCGCCCCTGGCCCCCTGGCGGGAGAAGCTGCACGAGATCATCTTCGAGGCCCACACACCCGCGGGGAAGACCTTCGATGTCGTTCTGCTCCTGGCGATCGTCGGGAGCGTCGTGGCGCTCTCCCTGGAGAGCGTCAAGCCCTTCGGGGACCGGTACGCGACAGAGCTGCGGGTGACCGAGTGGGTCCTGACCGGCCTGTTCACGGCCGAGTACATCCTCCGCCTGCTCTGCGTGCGAAGCCCGCGGAAGTACGCGACGAGTTTCTACGGCGTGGTCGATCTGCTGGCGATCCTGCCCAGCTACCTGGCCCTCCTTCTCCCCGGCGCCCAGGCCCTGATGACGATCCGCATCCTCCGCCTGGCGCGGGTCTTCCGCGTCCTGAAACTCGCCAAGTACGTCAGCGAGGGTCAGGTGCTGATCCGGGCGCTCAAGGCGGCCCGGGCCAAGATCGTTGTCTTCCTCGTGTTCATGGCGACCGTGGTGTGCACGCTCGGCTCGCTGATGTACGTCGTGGAGGGGCACGAGGCGGGCTTCGACAACATCCCGCTCTCGATGTACTGGGCCATCGTGACCCTGACCACCGTCGGCTACGGCGACATCGTGCCGCAGACCGGGTTCGGGAAGGTCGTCGCGTCCTTCATCATGATCCTGGGGTACGCCGTGATCGCGGTGCCCACGGGCATCGTCACCACCGAACTGGCGCTCGCCAGCCGGCGGGAACTGGGCGCCAGCCCGCACGCGTGCCCGAACTGCGGGGCCGATGGCCACGAGATCGATGCCCGATTCTGCCGAATATGCGGCGCAAAGCTGTGAAGATCCCGGCCGCGCCGCGCGGCCGCCGCCCGACCACCGACCCATGAACCCGCGCCCGGAGTCAACGCCGACCTCGCCCAGCCGCGGACCCGGCCCGGTGGTCCTCTTCGACGGCGTCTGCAACCTCTGCAACGCCGCGGTCGTGTTCATCATCAAGCGCGACCCGAGCGGCCGTTTCCGTTTTGCGCCGCTCCAGTCCGACGCGGCCGCGGCGCTGCTTCGTGACGCGGGGGATCTTCCCGACAGCATCGTGGTGGCGGAGGCGGGCCGGGTGCTGACGCGGTCCGGCGCGGTGCTGCGGATCGCGCGCGGGCTCCGCTGGCCGTGGCCCCTGGCCGCCGCCCTGGTGGTGATCCCGCGCCCGCTCCGGGACTGGGTGTACGCGCGGGTGGCGCGCCGCCGCTACCGCTGGTTCGGCCGGCGGGACACGTGCATGGTGCCGACGCCTGAGCTGCGCGGGCGCTTCCTCTGACCCGCCCCGGCCCCGCGAGCCCGAGGGACCGTCGTCGGCGGTCATCGCGGGGCAGGGTGCGCTCGACCTGGCCGGTTGGGCGGCCCCGGAGGCCTCCATCCCGCCGAAACCCGAAGCGTGGCTGATTTCGGAACCCAGAGAACCAACCCGGCCAGCATCGGAGGCGGGGCCGCGGGCCCCCTCGCCCGCAAGGTATACTCCCCCGCCCTAATGACACCGGAGGCCCCGTGGACAACGTCCTGATCGTCATTCTGATTGTCGCCGCCCTGCTGGCGATCGTGCTGATGTTCGTGATCGGCCAGTTCCTCAGCCTGTACATCCAGGCCTTCCTCTCCAACGCCCACGTGAGCCTGTGGGAGATGGTCGGTATGCGGCTGCGGAAGGTGGATGTCCGCACGATCGTGATGTCGCGCATCCGGGCAGTCAAGGCGGGGCTCGATGTGCCCACGGTCGCCCTCGAGTCGCACTACCTCGCGGGCGGGCGGGTCCCCAACGTCATTAGCGCCCTCATCGCGGCTCGTGCGGCCCGGATCGAGCTCCCGTGGAACGTCGCGACCGCCATCGACCTCGCCGGCCGCGACATCTTCGACGCCGTGCAGACCTCGGTGAATCCGAAGGTGATCGACTGCCCATCGAGCAGCGGGCCGCGGAACACCATCGACGCAGTGGCGAAGGACGGCGTGCAGCTCCGGGCCAAGGCGCGGGTGACGGTCCGTACCAATATCGCCCGCCTGGTCGGCGGGGCGACGGAAGAGACGATCATCGCCCGCGTGGGCGAGGGCATCGTCTCCACCATCGGCTCCGCGGCCACGCACAAGGAAGTACTGGAGAACCCCGACCGCATCTCCAAGACCGTGATGTCCAAGGGTCTGGACGCGGGGACCGCCTTCGAGATCCTCTCGATCGACATCGCCGATGTGGATGTCGGCGAGAACATCGGCGCCAAGCTCCAGGCCGATCAGGCCGAGGCCGACAAGCGCCGCTTCCAGGCCGAGGCCGAGAAGCGCCGCGCCCTCGCCGTCGCCCAGGAGCAGGAGCACAAGGCCGAGGTCCAGCGGAACCGCGCCCTGGTCGTGCTGGCCGAGGCCGAGATCCCCAAGAGCATGGCCGAGGCCTTCCGCAGCGGCAACCTGGGCGTGATGGACTTCTACCGGCTCAAGAACCTGCAGGCGGACACGTCCATGCGCTCCTCGATCGCCGGCGGCGGCGAGGGCGGCCAGAGCGAGCCGCGCTGATTCAGGCAAGGGAGCGTGGGATTGGCGACGATCCTGGTGACCGGGGCCGCGGGGTTCATCGGCTCGCACGTCGTGCACGCCCTCGCCCGTCGCGGCGATACCGCCGTCGGCCTCGACAACTTCGACCCCTTCTACGGCCGCGGCCAGAAGGATGCCAACGTGCGCGCGGGCGGCGTGCCCGTGGTCGAGGGCGATATCTGCGATCCCGCGACCGTGGGGCGTGTGCTCCGCGAGCACCGCGTCGATGGCATCATCCATCTTGCGGCCCGGGCGGGCGTGCGGCCGAGCCTGGCCGACCCGGTCGGCTACGCCCGGGTGAACGTGCTGGGCACGAGCGTGATCCTGGACGAGGCCGCCAAGGCCGGATGCTCGCGTGTGGTCGTCGCCTCATCGAGCTCGGTCTACGGCAACAACGAGAAGACCCCCTTCTCCGAGACCGATAGCGTCGATGCCCCGATCAGCCCCTACGCCGCGACCAAGAAATCCTGCGAGCTGATCGGGCACACGCACTGGTCGTACACGAAAATGCCCACCGCGATGCTGCGGTTCTTCACCGTCTACGGGCCGCGGCAACGCCCCGATCTCGCCATCTCGCTCTTCATGCGGCGCATCGCGCGGGGCGAGCCGATCCAGATGTTTGGCGATGGCTCGATGTCGCGCGATTTCACCTACGTCGACGACACCGTCGCGGGCATCCTGGCCGCGTACGACCGCATCCCGGCGCACGGGTATCGTGTCTGGAACCTCGGGAGCGATCGGCCCTGGCGGCTGGACGCGATGATCGCGGCAATCGCGACCGTCGTCGGCCGCGAGCCGGTCATCGAACGCCGGCCGATGCAGCCGGGCGATGTGGACCGCACGTGGGCGGATCTGGCCCGCTCCCGGGCCGAGCTCGGCTACGACCCGCGCACGCCCTTCGAAGAGGGTTTGCGCCGCCAGTGGTTGTGGCTGCGTGATTCCGGCACCGTGTAACGC
>JAEYVB010000396.1 GCA_023429345.1 Planctomycetota bacterium | reverse complement strand
CCCCTTGCCCGAGAGCTGGAGCCGCTGGTGGACGCCGAAGCGGTGCTGCTCGTCGATGATGGCGACGGCGAGGTTCTGGAAGCGGACGCTCTCGGTGAGGAGGGCGTGGGTGCCGATGAGGAGGTCGACCTCGCCGCTCTCGCAGCGGCCGAGGATGGACTCGCGGTCCCCCGCCGCTGTTCCGCCGGTGAGGAGCTCGACGCGGACCTTGGAACCCTTGAGGACCGCGGAGATGGAGGCAAAGTGCTGCTCGGCGAGGATCTCCGTCGGGGCCATCAGGGCCCCCTGCATCCCCGAGGCCACGGCCATCAGCATGGCGTAGAGCGCGACGATGGTCTTGCCCGAGCCGACATCGCCCTGGATGAGGCGGTTGGTGGGCGTGCTGCCGGTGAGGTCCTTGACGAGGTCGGTGACGACGCTCTCCTGCGACTCCGTGAGGGTGAAGGGGAAGCGCTCGCGGATGCGGGCGTCGATGGCCTCGGACCACTTCAGGGCCGGGGCCCGCAGCGTCTCCCGCAGGTGGGCGCGCTTCAGGTGGACGGCAAGCTGGAGGAGCAAGAGCTCGTCGTAGGCGAGGCGGCGGCGGGCCTCGGCGATCTCGGCCTCGCTCTCGGGGGCGTGGATCATCCGGTAGGCCTGGGCGAGGGCCGGGAGGGCACGCTTCGAGCGGTACTCGTCGGAGAGGTGGTCGATCAGCAGCGGCAGCGTCGCGGGGAGCACAGCGCCGCCCGCCTTCTCGATCTCCCGCGAGGGCACGGCCTCGCTGGCGGGGTACACGGGCCGGATGCGGGCATCCGCGGCGGCCGGCTCCTCGCGGTCGTCCTTGAGGATGCGGTGCTTGGGGTTGATGAGCTGCACGGCGGAGCCCCGGCGGCTGGCCTTTCCCTGGACCCACAGCCGCACGCCGGGGTGGATTTCGTGGCGGAGGCGGACCATGTTGAACCAGACGAGGTCGAGGCGGCCGGAGGCGTCGATGAGGACGGCCTCGAAGCGCGGGCGCGTGCCTCGCATGACGACCCGGGTAGCGGTGATCTGGCCGCGAGCGGAGACGATTTGGCCGGGACCGACCTCGCCGAGGGGCGCCTCGGCCTCGATGCGCTCGTGCCGCATGGGGAGGTGGGCGATGAGGCGGGCGATATTGGTGAGGCCGAGGGTGGCCAGGGCCGCGGCCCGGCGCGTGCCGATGGCCCGCACCTCGGCGAGGGGCGTGGTGAGGGCGAGGGCCTGCGGGGCGGGGGTCGCCGGGGACATCGGATCAGGATATCAGGGCTTGCGCAACGGCCCCCCGCGGGTCAGGCGCGGGTTTCCGCATCGTCGAACCCGGCGGGCTTGACGGCGAGGACGGAGCAAGGCGCGTCGCGGACGACCCGCTCGGCGGTGCTGCCCATGATCATGTCGCGGATATTGCTGCGCCCGCGGGTGCCGATGACGACCAGGTCGCTCCCGACCGAGCGGGCGTACTCGATCAGGCCCTTGCCGTGGCTGGAGTTTTCGATCAGTCGGTTGACGGGCTTCAGGTAGGCCAGCTCGCGCTCCAGCCCGGCGCTATCCCCCACGTTCTCGAGCCGTTGCTGGAGGGCGCGGGTGAACTGGTCCTGGAAGTCTTTCGAGGCCTGGGGCGTCGGGCTCTTGTAGTGCAGGCGGTGCCACGGGGCCTCAAAGACGTGAACGACATGGAGCGCAGCGCCGTCCTGCTCCGCCACGCGCACGGCCGATTGCAGGGCGGTGATCGAGGTTTCGGAGAAGTCCACGCCGACGACGATCTTCTTGTAAGGGCCGGAATGCGACTCGCGGACGAGAAGTGTCTTGGCCCGGGCGCGGCGCACGGCGGCCGCGGCGACGGTGCCGGGGCCCGGGCCGGCCCCGGACCCGACGAGGCCGAGCACGAGGAGGTCGGGCTTCTGCTCATGGACGAGGTCGAGGAGGCCGGCGACGGGGTGAGCGGCGAGGACCTCGAACGCGGCGGCCTGCGCGCCGGGGATGTCGGCGGAGAAGTTGGCCCACGCTTCGCGGGCGTCGGCGATCATGGATTCGTGGATGTTGGGGTGGAAGGCCGCCATGGCGAACTCGACATCCGCCATAACCATGGTGTCGAGGATATGGACGACGCGGACCTGCGCCCGGTTCCACTCGGCGATCCGGAGGGCCTGCTGCAGGGCGGTGCGGGACGAACTCGAGAAATCAACGCCCACCAGAATCGATTTCATGCGGTTCATAAGGCCTCCTTGACTAAGCGTAGCGGGGGCTAGCTGGGCGGGGCGGTGGGATCCGGCCCTGTTCCGGGGACTTGTCGGCCGCGGGCGCTTCGGATCCACTGACGCCGGATCATGGCCGCCCGCCGGTACACCGGCGCCCGATCGCTAAAGGCCACGGGCGGGTGGCGCGGGACCTGCGCTCCCATTTTGCCGGGCGCAGAATCCGGACCCCGGCTCAAGATTTGCTCCGGGTGCATCCGACACTAGGGACGCGGCGCGTTCCCCTTCTCGACCCGCGCCGCCCGCGCATGGATTGCGCGTGAATGCGGCACGGAGGCCGGTTGAACCGACTGCGGACAATCCTCGGGCAGATCCAGACCTACCTGGGGGGCATGAACCCCTCCCAGAAGCTGCTCATCGGCTGCCTGGGCGTCATTCTCCTGATGACGCTCTTCCTCGTCAGCCAGTACGCGGGGCGGCCCAGCATGGTCGAGCTCCTCCCCGGCGTCACCCCGGAAGAGCAGCAGCGGGCGGTCTCCTTCCTCCGCACCAGCAGCTACAAGTTCGAGGAGCGCGAGGGGCGGCCCTTCGTGCCCCCGGACACCCGGAACGTGGTCTTCGCCGCCCTCACCGAGGCCGGCCAGCAGCCCGCCAACAGCGCCCTGGTCTTCGAGAACATCCTCAAGACGCAGAACTGGCTTAACACCAAGGAGCAGAACCGGCAGATCTACAAGGTCATGCTGGACAACTGGCTCTCGGGCGTGATCACCAACTTCGCGGGGGTCAAGCTCGCCCGCGTCTTCGTGGACAACCCCGAGCCCAGCGGCCTCGGGCCCACCGTCCGCACCTCCAAGGCTTCCGTCACCATCTTCATGGAGCACGGCAAGACGCTCTCGCAGGACACCGTCAACGCCGCGGCCGGGCTCGTCGCGGGGAGCGTCGCGGGCCTGGACCTCTCCCGCGTCACCGTCACGGACGGGGCGACGGGGCGGCCGTGCAAGGTCTCGGAGGAGGGCACCCTCAGCCCCACGAGCTACCGCGAGTACGCGACCGCGGTCGAGAAGCAGTTCCGGGAGAAGCTCTGGAACATGGTGTCGCACATCGACGGCGTGGTCGTCGAGGTCACGGCCAGCGTGGATGTGAGCCGGGTCACGGCCCAGGTGAGCCGCACGCTGCCGCTGTCGGAGGGCACGGTCTCGGTCCCGCGGAAGGAGTCGTCCACCACCTCGACCCAGAGCGAGCCGGTCCAGGCGGGGGAGCCCGGCGTTCGATCCAATCAGGGCGCGAGCATCAACACCGGGCAGGCCGCCGCCGGGAACGCCAGCGAGCAGTCGCAGGAGGATGTCGAGTACGAGACCCGGTTCGGCACGCGGGTCGAGCAGATCGATGATCCCCGCGGAATGCCCACCCGGCTGGTCGCGACCGTCGCGGTGCCCCGCTCCTACATCGTGGCCCTCCTGACCGAGGGTAAAGAGGAGAGCGCTCCCGCGCCCACCGACGACGCTGTCCAGAAGCGTTTCGAGTTCGAGGAGGGGCAGATCATCAAGTCGCTCGCCGGGCACCTCAAGACGATGTCGCCCGAGGGGGGATCGACCGACGGCGATGTGGTGGTGACAATGATCTCCGGCCCGGCCCTGGCGGGCATCCCCGGCGGGCGCGGCTCGCCCCAGGAGGCGCAGACGGTCCCGGGGCTGGGCGCGATCGGGACGCTGATGACGATGGGCGGCGTGGAGGGCGCGTTTGACAAGATCGTCCTGGGGGTGCTGGCGTTCGTCTCCCTGGGGATGATGGTGCTGATGGTCCGCAAGGCGGGCCGCCACGTCGTGCCGGCCACGGCGGAGACCCTGGCAGGGTCGCCCCCGACGCTCTCGACCGGGGATGAGCTCGTCGGGGAGGCCGACGAGAGCGACACGGCGATGGCCGGGATCATCGTCGGCGAGGACGACCTGAAGGCCACCAAGATGCGCGAGCAGGTTTCGGAACTGATCAAGAAGAGCCCCGACACCGCCGTCAAGGTCCTGAACCGCTGGGTCGCAGTGGAGGAGTAGAGGCGTGCCC
>JAEYVB010000393.1 GCA_023429345.1 Planctomycetota bacterium | reverse complement strand
ACGCCAGGATGTACGCCAGCCGTACCAGCGTCGCATCCCAGCCCAGCCATTCGGCCAGGCCGCCGCAGACGCCGCCGAACACCTTCTTGTCACGCGAGCGGTAAAGGGCCACTGCTGCTTCTCCTTGCACGCAGTGTACTTCGGAGGATGCCCCCGCGGGTTTTGCCCGTCGCCGGCGCTCCGGCCGCGGCCCTTAGACGCCCCGCGCCAGCCTCCGCCGCCGCCAGCGGACCGCCGCCCCGATCGCCACCGCCAGCACCACCCACCAGACCAGGCCCCCGACCGCGACCCGCACCTGCGCCGCCACCGAGTCCGCCAGCGCCGTCAGCCCCATACCCCACGCCCGGGCGATGTTGGTCAGGAAGTAGTCGCCAAGCCCCGAGCGCACCGCCTCGGGCACATCGCCCGTCCGGATAATCACCAGCACCGTCGCCAGCGACACCAGCCGCGACAGGTGCTCGCGCTGCCCGCTCATTTGCTCGATCGACTCCCGCACGCCCGAGAGCGCCTGCCGCAGCTCCAGCACTTCCTTCAGCGGCGCATCGCCGCGCTTCTCCAGAAGCTCCAGAAGTTCCTTCTCCACCCGCTGCTCGTTGCGGAGCCGTGCCTCCAGGTCCACCATCTGCGCGGTGACATCCTCCCCCGAGCTCCGCTCCGACGCGACCGCCCCCAGCCCCCGCAGCTCCGTCAGCGCCTCCCCCAGCCGGTCCGCCGCCACCCGCAGCGTCAGGCTCGCCCGAGCGTGCCTCCCCTCCCCGCTCAGCGACGAATCCTGCACGTACTCACCCTGTGCAGCGCTCACCGAGTGCACCGCCTTGGCGAACGCCGACGCCACATCCGCCGTCTCGATCTCGATCGTCGCCTTCCGCACCACGAATCGTGCCGCGACCTGCTCCCGCGGCCGCTGGATCCCATCCGGCGCCTGC
The DNA here is from genome assembly GCA_023429345.1 of Planctomycetota bacterium. GTDB lineage: Bacteria > Planctomycetota > Phycisphaerae > Phycisphaerales > UBA1924 > JAEYVB01. The sequence continues at coordinate 8,488 of JAEYVB010000393.1, read as the reverse complement.
GAAGGCCAGGCCCGCACCCCGACGCCCGGCTCCTGAGCCGTGTCGACGGAGGGAAGCCCCATGGTCGGCGCCTTGAACATCTCGTGCGCCGCGGCCGGCGCTGCACTGGCCGGCGGGGGCGATGATTCAACCCTTAGGGCGCTCATCCGCGCTCGCCCTCCCAGGCTCGGCAACGACACAAAGACCGCGACCACGAAAATCAGCGCCAGCACCGCCGCGATCGCCCCGTTGGGGATCGGCCGCCCCAGCACCGGCAGCACCCCGCGCGGCCGGACCACACCCCCGGACCCTCCCCCGGATTCGAGCGCCCGCGCCCACAGCCCCGGCGTCGGGCCCTCCCACTCCGTTATCGCGGCAAGCCCGCGCTCCACTCGGTCATCCGTCATGGCCCACCTCCGCGTGCAGCCGCGCCCGCAGCTCCGTCATCGCCGCCCGCATCCGCGTCTTCAGCGTCCCCACCGGCAGCCCGAGGATCTCCGCCGCCGTCTGGTGCGTCATCCCGCGGTGGTGGCAGAGCAGGACGACGATCCTCCGATCCGGAGCGAGCGCCGCCACCGCCTCTCGCAGCCGCGCACGCTCGTCATCGAGCTCCGGCGCTGCCCCCGCAAAGCTCGCCTCGCCGGACTCCGCCTCCCTCTCGCTCGGCGCCGCCCGCATCCGCGCGGCCCGGGCCTTGACCGTCCGGCACTGGTTGATCGCGATCCGGTACAGCCAAGTCTTGAAGCTGCTCCGCCCGTCAAACTTGTCTCCGAAGCGGATCACCCGCACCCACGCCTCCTGAACGGCATCGCACGCCAGGTCCTTCCGCCCGTCGAGCAGCGCTGTAGCTAGCCCCAAAAGCGGCCCCTCGTAGCGGCCCGCAAGCTCCCCCAGCGCGCGACGATCGCCCGCCAGAAACGCTTTCAGCAGTGCCTCGTCGGCCGCGGGGTCCATGCAGCCATTAGACCACGCCCGCCCGCGTCCGGTTTTTGCGCCTCCGCCGGCGCGACAAAAAACACGGCCCGCCGAGCTGGCGGGCCGTGCAACAAAACCCTTGGTGTAGGGCGAATCTCGGGCGTCCGGGGTTCTATTCGTCCCGGAACCGCCGCGGGTTCCGCCCCCGGAATCCTCCTTAGGCCGGGCTGGGCATCGCACCCGGCGGCAGGTCCGGCTCGGCCGATGTGATCGGCGGCACATCGCCGGGCGCCCGCTTCCTCGCCTCGCGGCTGAGCAGTTCGCTCACCGTCGGCTTGTCCAGGAGCTCGCCGCGCATCAGCCGGTGAACCTCGTCGGCGCTGAGCGTCTCGTACTTCAGGAGCGCCTGGGCCACGGCCTCGACCTTGTCCCAGTTCTCCAGGAGCAGCTTCTCCGCGTCCCGGTACGCCGTGTCCACGATCCCGCGGACCTCCTCGTCGATGAGCTTGGCCGTCTCTTCCGAGAAGTCGCGCTCGTTGATATACATCTCGCGCGTGTCGGACCCGGCGTAGCGCACGAAGCCCAGCCGCTCCGACATGCCCCATTCCTCGACCATCGTCCGGGCCATCTTCGTGACCTGGGCGATGTCCTGGGAAGCGCCGCTGGACACATCGTCCATCGCCCGCGCCTCGGCGATCCGACCGCCGCAGGCCATCCGCATCATCGCCCGCAGCCACTTCAGGCCGTAGCCCATGCGGTCCTTCTCGGGCAGGCTGAACGTCGCCCCGCCCGCCGCCCCCCGCGGGATGATCGTCACCTTGTGCAGCGGGTCCGCGTCCGGCAGCAGGCACTGCAGCACCGCGTGCCCCGCCTCGTGGTAGGCCACGAGCTTGTTCTCTTCCTTCTCGCGGACGCGGCTCTTCTTGGCCCGGCCGAACTTCACCTTGTCGCGGGCCTCTTCCAGGTCCTCCTGCTCGATGAAGTCCTTGTTGGCCATCGTCGCCGAGATCGCCGCCTCGTTGATGATCGCCGCCAGGTCCGCGCCCGAGAACATCGGCGTCCCGCGGGCGATGCGTTCCATGTCCACCTTCGGCCCCAGCTTCACCTTCTTCGCGTGGACCTTCAGGATCTCCATCCGGCCCTTGAGGTCCGGCAGCGGGACCACGATCTGCCGGTCGAAGCGCCCCGGGCGGATCAGCGCCGGGTCCAGCACGTCCGGCCGGTTCGTCGCCGCCACCACGATCACGCCGTCGCCCGAGCCGAACCCGTCCATCTCCACCAGGATCGCGTTGAGCGTCTGCTCGCGCTCGTCGTGCCCGCCGGTGGTGAACCCGCCGCCGCGCCGACGCCCCACCGCGTCGATCTCATCCAGGAAGATGATGCACGGCGCGCTCTCCTTGGCCTGCTTGAAGAGGTCGCGCACGCGGCTCGCGCCCACGCCCACGAACATCTCCACAAAGTCCGACCCCGAGATCGAGAAGAACGGAACATCCGCCTCCCCCGCGATCGCCTTGGCCAGCAGCGTCTTCCCGCACCCCGGCTCGCCCACCAGCAGCACGCCCCGCGGGATCCGCCCGCCGAGCCTGGTGAACTTCTTCGGGTTCTTCAGGAACTCGATGATCTCCCCGACCTCGTCCTTCGCCTCGTCGATGCCCGCGACATCGCTGAACGTGATGCCCGTCATCTCCTTGTTCATCAGCCGGTGCCGGCTCTTGCCGAAGCTCCCCAGCATCCCCGCGCCCCCGCCCGCCGAGCGGATCCCGCGCGAGATCACCCAGAAGATCAGCACCATGATCAGCACCGGGAAGATCCAGTACAGGAGCGGCACCCACGTCGGTGTGGGCCGGCTGATCACCCGCCCGTTCGTGATCTCGATCACCTTGTCCGCGATCGGCTTGGCCGTGGTCGTGTTCAGCGGGATGATCACCCCCGTCGGCGTCTTGCTGTCCGCCCCGGGCTTCTGCCGCGCCGTCACCGCATCATCGCGGATCATCACCGACCCCGGCTCGATCATCCCGTTGTTGTACATCGTCTCGAACTGCTCGAGGCTGATCGGCGCCCCGCCGCGACCCGCCGAGTTCAGCAGCATGAACAGCAGCACCGCCAGCAGCACCATCGAGACGATCCCGAACAGGCCGCGGCTGGGCTGCATGTTCGGCCCCGGCCCCTTGCGGGGGCCCGGACCGTTCCCGCCCCCCTGGCCCCCGGAGCGCGGACGCTCCTCGGAGGCCGGCATCCGGAGCAGCCCACGGACACGCGAGGAGGCGCCCCGACCGGTCGCCCCGCCCGCCGACTTGATCTTCTTGAGAGCCCTTTTGGGCATCGTTGTTACTTCCTCGGTTGTAAAGGGTTCTACCAGACTCTTTCGGACTCCCGCGCGAGCGGATTCACGCGGGGGGGCCCGCCGGCCCTATCCCGGGCCGCCTCAACCGGCTTAGCCATCCCAAGGCCACTCAGCCCCGGGATTTAATCGCCGTTCCCGGCCCGACCGGACCACGTCCCGGCCGCAGATCCGGGCCTCGAGGCCCCAAACAAAAGGCTAGGCCGGCCGCCGCTTTCATGCCCATTTCCCGGCCGCAATCGCGGCATGAATATGACCGGGCCTGCGGCCGCGCCTCACCAGCTCGACCGCATCTCCGACACGATCGCGCGGGCAAGCTCTTGTACGACCGCCTGCTGCCCCAGTTCGAGCCGCTCGCCGCTCGGCCGGGCCGGCACAAAGGCCTCCGTCGCCGTGAACTCCCGCCGCCGCACGATGAACTCCCCCGTCCGCGCATCGCGCCAGTCGAAGTCCACCCGCATCATCAGCGCCACATCCTCCACCAGCCCCGTCGCGCGCGAGTCCGTCAGCGGCCGCATCTCCAGCTGCGTGATCGTCCCCGACAGCGTCGTGTCCGCGCTCCGCGTCACCACCACCCACGGCGTCCGCTGCTGGATCTCCTTGATGATCGCCTCCGTCAGGTCCGCCTCCACGCCGTGGTAGAACGTCGGGTTCTGGAACATCGGCACCGAGACCGTCCGCACCCCCGTGTCGAACGAAGACTTGAACGAGTACCCCCGCGTCGGGTCCGTCGAGCACCCGCCGAGCACCGCCGACGCCAAAGCCGCGAGTAGCGCGATCCGGCACAGCAGGCTCATCGCTCGCCCCCCGCCGCCGGCGCCGTACCCGCCGCCGGAACCTCCGCCCCGAGGGCCGGCTCCACCACCGTCCAACCCTGCCCCTCCAGGATCCCCTCCGCCGTCCCCGCGGCCACCGTCCGCGGGTGTTCCCGCACCAGCCGCCGCAGCGTGAACCGCGCCGAGACCGAGTCCCCCCGCCGCAGGTACCACCGCGCCTTGCTCAACATCTGCGCCGCCTGCGATTCTTCCAGCCTGGACACCAGGGCATCGCTCAGCCCCGCCTGCTGCGCCCCGACCGGATCGATATCCTCGTACTCCTCGATCAGCACCCGTGCATCCCGCAGGCCCGTCGCGTCGTAGCTGGGCCCCTTGAAACGGGCGATATTCGCGTAGATCCGCCGCTGCCGCGCCCACTGCACGTGCTCCGACCGCGGGAAGTTGGTCACGAAGATCTCGTACGCGTCGCTCGCCATCCGCAGGTCCCGGATGCGGTAGTAGTAATCCGCCAGCTCGATCGCGGCCCGCTCCGCCAGCCGGCTCCCCGGCATCCGCTCCTGCACGCGCACCAGGAGCTCCTCGCCCACATCCGTCGCGTCCGCCCAGCGCAGACCCCAGATCCGCCGCTTCAGCCCGCGCAGGTACCGGATCCCGATCTGGAGCTCCCGCTCCAGCGCCCGGGGGAACTCCTCCGACCCTACGAAATCCTTGAGCACCGCCTCGTAGTCGTAGAGCGCCGCGTACTCCCGCCCGGCCAGGCTCTTGGCATCCCCCCGCAGCAGGTACGCCTCCGCCAGGTACCGGTTGTCGGTGAACTGGTGCTCCGTGATCCACCCGTCCAGCAGCGACTCGGCCTGCCCCGGCTTCTCCTCCGCCAGAAGCTCCCGCGCCCGCGCCATCGCCGCCGCATCCGGCGACAGCGGCGCCGCCGCCGCCGGAACCCAGTTCCCCTTCTCATCCAGCCGGAACTCCCCCCCGCTCTGCGCCGATGCCGCCCCGGCCGCCAATCCGGCGACACACACGGCAACTCGGGAGAAGTGGGCAATCTGCTGGGGCGTGGTCCGGCGGCAGGGGGGCATGGGCCCAAAGGATACCGGCTCCGCCCCCTGTGGATATCCGCCGACCCGGTTCTGGCCTGCAAACCGGACCAAACGCCGATATCGTGTAGTTCCCCGCCAGGATCGGCGGGGTGTCGATGGGGACAATCCAGGGCCGGAGGGCCCTCGCCCCGCCTGCATCGCCCGCGACAGGGAGGTTGCTTACCCGATGCGTCTTGCCAAGCTCACGCTCTCCGGCTTCAAGTCCTTCGCCGACCGCACCGAGTTCCAGTTCGACGATGACATCACCGGCATCGTCGGCCCCAACGGCTGCGGGAAGAGCAACGTCGTCGACGCCATCAAGTGGGTCCTCGGCGAACGCTCGTCCAAATCCCTCCGCGGCAAGGAGATGATCGACGTCATCTTCGCCGGCTCCGCCGGCCGCAAGCCCGGCGGCATGGCCAGCGTCACCCTCACCTTCGAAAACCCCGTCATCGACGCCTCCGCCGAGATGGACGAGCTCCAGTACGGCGACCATGTCCCGGGAGCTGAGGAGGCCCTGAGTCCTGCAGTCCTGAGTCCTGATTCTCAGGATCCCCCGCCACCCCCGACCCAGGACCAAGGACCTCAGGACCCAGGACCAAACCCGTCCGAGAGCGCCGTGCTCACCCTGCCCGTCCGCCGCAAAAAGCGAGCCCTCCCCATCGACGCCGACACCGTCGAGGTCGAGCGCCGCCTCTACCGCGACGGCACCTCCAAGTACCTCATCAACTCGAAGACCGCCCGCCTCAAGGACATCCGCGACCTCTTCCTCGACACCGGCATCGGCGCCGACGCCTACTCCATCATCGAGCAGGGCAAGGTCGACGCCATGCTCCTGGCCAGCCCCCAGGAACGCCGGACGATCTTTGAAGAGGCCGCCGGCATCGCCAAGTACAAGCAGCGCCGCATCGAGGCCCAGCGCAAGCTCGAACGCGCCCAGGCCAACCTCACCGTCACCCGCGAGCAGCTCCAGTCCACCGAGCGCCGCCTCCGCATCGTCAAGGGCCAGGCCGTCAAGGCCCGCCGCTTCCAGGAGCTCGACTCCGAGTACAAGGCCTGGCGCCTCGCCCTCGCCTTCGATCAGTACGACGACATCCGCCAGCGGCTCGAGGGCCTCACCAGCCGCATCTCCGAGCTCGAGGGCACCCGCAGGGAGGCCGAGACCCGCCTCGCCGAGATCGAGGCCGCCCGCCAGGAAGCCGAGATCGCCCGCCATGAGCTCCTCCAGAAGCACCGCTCTTTCGAAGAGCAGCGCACCGCCGCCCGCCACGGAGAGCAGACCGCCCAGCAACGCAAGGCCATGACCGAGCGGGCCATGGAAGACTCCACCCGCCAGGCCGCCGCCGACGAGCAGCGCCTCGCCGGGCTCGAGCAACGCATCCAGCACCTCACCGCCGCCGCCGAAGAGCAGCACCAGGCCATCGCCGCCGCCAGCGAGCGCCTCGCCGAGGCCGAACGCCAGCTCGAGGCCGCCTCCTCTCAGCGCGCCGGAATCCTCGAGCAGCGCGCCGCCAAGCAGTCCGCCCTCGCCGAACGCCGGGCCGCGGCCGCCAACATCGACCGCGAACGCACCGGCCTCCTCGCCTCCGTCGAGGGCGACAAGCGCCGCGAAGAGGCCCTCCGGGACCAGCTCAAGAAGAACGAGGAACGCCGCGGCACCCTCGCCGCCGATCGCCAGCAGCGCGACTCCCTCATCGCCCAGGGCAAGGACGGCGTCGCCGCCCGCAAGGCCCGCATCGCCGAGCTCGAGACCGAGCAGAAGCAGCTCGACGCCTCCGCCTCCAACCTCTCCCAGGGCCGCCGCGACCTCGCCGCCAGGGTCAGCACGCTCGAGCAGAACGTGATGCGCCTCGACGGCCGCCGCCACACGCTCCAGGAGATGGTCGAGTCCCGCGTCGGCCTGGGCGATGCCGCCCTCGCCGTCCTCGCCGCCAAGGAGGAGGGCAAGGGCTTCGCCGGGATCATCGCCCCCCTGGCCGACCTGGTCGAGGCCGACCGCGAGCACGCCGGCAGCGTCGAGGCCGCCCTCGGACAGAGCCTCCAGGCCCTCGTCGTCCCCTCCGTGGCCGACATGCCGCGGCCGGAGGAACTCGGCACGCTCGCCGGCCGCGTGATGTTCGTGCCCATGGCCGGCCTTGCCGACCGGGGGCCCGAGTCCACCCCCGTCCACCGCTGGCGCGAGGACCCCATCGAGCCCGCCCTGATCGACAGCGGCCGCGTCATCCCGCTCCGCTCCGTCGTCCGCACGAGGGCCGCATCGACCGTCGATGCCTCGATGCCCAATGCCTCGATGCCTTCTTCTCCATCAGCTCTCTTGGATCGCCTCCTCGGCGCCACCTACCTGGTCGAGTCGATCGAGGCCGCCCTCATGCTGGCGGCCACCAACCCCGGCGCCCGGTTCGTCACCCGCGACGGCGCGGTGATGGAGCCCGACGGCCGCGTCACCGCGGGCCCCACCGGCGGCGGCGGCGCCGAGTCCGCCGGCATTCTCCAGCGCCGGAGCGAGCTCGCCGAGATCGAGACCCAGCACGCCGTGCTGCTCGCCTCTCTCATCGAAGAGAAGGCAGCACTCCAGAACATTGACGCCGAGGCCGCCCAGATCGCCCACCAGCAGGCGGACCTCCGCTCCCGGCTCTCCGCCGAGCAGCGGTCCCTCGTCGGCGAGCAGACCCGGATCGACCAGCTCGCCGGCGAGCTGACCCGCCTCGAGCGCGACGCCCGCAACCTCGACGATGAGGCGCAGCAGCTCACCGGCCGCATCGCCAAGCTCGAGGAGGACCGCGCCCGCCTCGTCGAACGCGCCGACCGTCTCCGCGCCCTGCACGAGGAGCAATCCGCCCTCGCCGGAACACTCGAACAGGAACTCCAGGCCATCGCCCTCCGCGCCGACGCCGACGCCGAGCAGATCACCGCCCTCCGGGTCGAGACCAGCCGCGTCTCCGAGCAGCTCAATAACGCCCGCCGCGAGCACCGCCGCCTCGAGGGCGCTGCCGAGGGCGCCCAGCGCGAACAGCGCGACCTCGAGCGGCTGGTCGCCCAATCCCGCGCCCGCCTCGAAGAACACCAGAAAACGATCGCCGAGGCCGCCGCCCAGATCGAGCAGCACGCGGCCCGGGCGCAGGAGCTCGAATCCCTCGTCGCCGCCGCTTCCGAGGAGGCCCGCGCCTCCGACGCCTCCGTCGCCGAGCTGGGCGAGGCCGTCAACGCCGCCCGCGCGCACGCCCAGCACGTCGAGCGCGACTGGCACAGCCTCGAGGTCGCCCGCCGCGAGCTCGAGGTCAAGCGCGAGAACCTCGAGGAACGCACCCAGCAGGAGCTCGAGCTCGACCTCCCGTGGGAGTACCCCGAGTACCGCCGCCTCTTTGAGGAACCGGGTGGCATGAGTCACGCCTGCCCAG
>JAEYVB010000391.1 GCA_023429345.1 Planctomycetota bacterium | reverse complement strand
GGAGGGGGACCGGGTGGAGCTGGTGACGCTGGTGGGGGGGGGATAGCAAATGGCCAATGAGCAAACAGCAAATGGCAAATAAGAGGTAGGGTCGGGCACTACAGGACAACAGGACATGAGCACGGTCCAGCGGACGGATGAGGAGACGGCGGCGGGGTCGCGGCTGGTGATTGGGTCGCGGCGGTTTGGGTCGCGGCTGATCGTGGGGACGGGGAAGTACGGGGATCTGTCGGTGATGCGGTCGGCGCTGGAGGCGAGCGGCGCGGAGGTGGTGACGGTCGCGGTGCGGCGGGAGCGGCTGTATAACGAGAAGGGGGAGAGCCTTCTGGAGGCGCTGGACCTGTCGCGGTACACGGTGCTGCCGAACACGGCGGGGTGCTTCAGCGCCGAGGATGCGGTGCGAGTGGCGCGGCTGGGGCGGGACCTCCTGGAACAGCTCGGGAATCCCGGGTCATCGTGGGTGAAGCTCGAGGTGCTGGGGGACAAGAAGACGCTGCTGCCGGACCCGGTGCAGACGGTCGAGGCGACGCGGGAGCTCGTGAAGGACGGGTTCGAGGTGCTGGCGTACACGAGCGACGACCCGATCGCGGCGCTGCGCATCAGGGAAGCCGGGGCGACGAGCGTGATGCCGGCGGGGAGCCCGATCGGCAGCGGGCAGGGCGTGCTGAACCGCAACAACATCGTGCTGTGTTTGGAGCTTTTGAAGGGCGGGGATGCCGTGTATCCCGTCATCGTGGATGCGGGGGTGGGGGCGGCGAGCGATGTGGCGGTGGCGATGGAGTGCGGTGCGGACGGGGTGCTTCTGAATACGGCGATCGCGCACGCGAAGGACCCGGTGCTGATGGCGAGCGCGATGCGGAAGGCGTGCGAGGCGGGGCGGGAGAGTTATCGCGCGGGGAGAATTCCCCGGCGGCTGTACGCGACGGCGAGCAGCCCTTGGGAGGGGACGATCAGTTATGTGCCGGGGGAGTGAGGGCGGGGCGGGGGCCCCATAGGAGAAAGGCACACGGGCAGGATGCCCGTGCTACAGGAAAGCACACGGGCAGGGATGCCCGTGCTACAGGAAAGCACGCGGGCGGGGATGCCCGTGTCACGGGGAAGGCACACGGGCAGTCACGGGCAGCCGGCGGCAAACTGCTGGAGGAAGCAGGTGAAGTCGGCGACGTTCAGCACGGGGGGCTGGGTGGAGCTGTCGCAGTTGGCGTAGCTCTCGGCCGCGGCGAAGCGGGTGAGGAAACAGGTGAAGTCGGCGACGTTCAGGGCGGGCGTCTGGGTGGAGCCGTCGCAGTTGGCGTAGCAGGGCGGCGGGGCGCAGGCGTTGAGGTCGAGCTCCGGGCGGAGGTTGAGGAGGGTGGCGAGGCCGCGGGCGTTCTGCTGGGGGGTGAAGTGGGTGCGGCACTCTTTGTCGGAGTAGGACATGAAGTTGGCGACGGGGGGCGTGTAGGGGAGGCCGCCGCAGAGCGGGGAGGCGGAGCCGGTCCAGAGGCACTGGGAGATCTGGCCGAGGATCATGGGGTCGGCGGGGGTGTCGCAGACGAGGTCGCCGGCGGTGGCGCAGTTGGAGCCGTTGGTGCACTCGGTGCCGAAGGCGGTCTCGTGCGTGTGGTAGAGGTTGAAGTAGTGGCCGATCTCGTGGGGGAAGGTGGAGCGGTTGGTGGGGAGGCCGACGCAGCCGTTGTGGTACACGATACCCTGGACGGCGCTGGTGGTGAAGGAGCTCAGGCCGCAGAAGTGGGCGTCGTTGACGAAGTAGCAGTTGATGGCGCCGGGGACGACGTTGATCTGGCGGAGGGCGTCGGCCTCGGAGAAGTTGTCGATGGTGTAATAGGTGGAGCTGTCGATGTAGCGGGTGTCGCCGGCCTGGCAGAACTGGATGCCCGCGGGGGCGAAGGCCTCGTTGGCGTCGATGAGCGCCTGGTCGAGGCGGGACTGGGGGATGCCGCCGGCGCCGGCGGATGTGCGGACGACATGGAAGGCGAGGCCGACGTAGACGGTGGAGCGGGCCGGGGCGGGCGGGCGGTTATAGAGGCCGAGGCGCTCGATGGCGACGAGGCGGAGGGCCTCGTCGGGCGCGATCGTGGTCGCGCACTCCTGCGGGGGCTGTGCGGCGAGGGGTGCGGCGGCGGCGAGGAAGAGGAACGCTGCGGCGGGGTTCATGGGAAAGAGTGTAACGCGATCGGGCCCGAGTTCGAAGCGATTTCGGCGTGCGGGAGGACGTGCGTGATTCGCTGCCCGGAGCGGCCGTGCCGGCCCGGGTACGGCGAAGACTGGCGTGAGGGGGCTGGCACGGTTCGTAATGGCCATACCTGTGGCCAAGAGGACGGTTGTCGGGGGAGATAGGCGGCTTGATATCGAGCTTTCCTCCCTTGGCCGCGGCCGGGAGCGACTTTTCTGCGTTGAGAACGCGTGATCTGAACGATTGTGGGGGGGACGCAACATTGACTGGCGTCGGATTCTGGCGCAGAACCGCGGCCGTTCGCTAGACTCTTGCGAGGGGCGGCGGCCCGCTTTCGCCGAGACCGCGTGTATGGGACACCCGAACCAGGAAAAGCCGGCCCCGGACGTGACCGCGATGCTGGTGCGTGCATCGGCAGGGGATGAACTGGCCACGCGGGACCTGTTCCCGCTGGTGTATGAGGAGCTCCGGAAGCTGGCGATGGTCCACCTGACGCAGGAGCGGAAGAACCACACACTTCAGCCGACGGCGCTGGTGAACGAGGCGTACCTCCGGCTGGTGGGACCGGGTGATGTGAGCTGGGAGAACCGGGCGCACTTCTTTGGGGCGGCGGCGCAAGCGATCCGCCGCATCCTCATGGACCACGCGCGGACCCGGAACCGGCAGAAGCGCGGGGGCGGCCAGGTTCGGGTGCTCTCGCTGGAGGGGATCGATGTGGCCGCGGCGGGGCCCGAGGACGATTCGGAGATGCTGGCGCTCGACGAGGCGCTGGACCGTCTGGCGGCGGTGGATGCGGCGAAGGCGAGGGTGGTGGAACTGCGGTTTTTCGCGGGGCTGTCGATCCATGAGACGGCGCAGGCGATGGGGATCTCGACGGCGACGGTGTCGCGGCACTGGGAGTTCGCCCGCGTGTGGTTGCACCAGGAAGTGACGCGGGCGGGCGGCACGTGAACCCGGAGCGTTTTCAGCGGGTGGAGGAGGTGTACTTCCGGGTGCGGGACCTGCCGCCGGACCGGCGGGGCGCTGCGCTGGCGGAGCTGTGCGCCGGGGATGATGCGGTGCGGGGCGAGGTGGAGCGGCTCCTCTCCGCGGAGCTGCCGGCGGGGTTTCTGGCGACGCCGGCGCTGGGGCTGGGGGGCGGCGAGCTGCTGGCGAGCGTGGGCGGGGGCGAGCGCGAGGATGCGCTGGTCGGGCACGCGGTGGGTCCGTGGAGGATCGATCGGCTGATCGGCGCCGGCGGCATGGGGGCGGTGTACCTGGCGTCGCGCGCGGACGGGGCCTTCGAGGGGTTCTCGGCGGTGAAGGTCGTGAAGCGGGGGATGGACACCGACGAGATCCTGCGGCGCTTCCGCGACGAGCGGCGCACGCTGGCGAACCTGAAGCACCCGAACATCGCGACGGTGCTGGACGCGGGGTCGCTGCCCGACGGGCGGCCGTACCTGGTGATGGAGTACGTGGCCGGGATGCCGATCACCGACTACTGCCGCGAGCACAACCTTGGCGTGCGGGAGCGGCTGAGGCTCTTCGTGTCGGTGTGCGGCGCGGTGCAGTTTGCGCACCAGAACCTGGTGGTGCACCGCGACCTGAAGCCGGGCAACATCTTCGTGACGCCCGACGGGGTCGTAAAGCTGCTGGACTTCGGGATCGCGCGCGTGCTCACGCCGGGGGGCACCGCGCCCTCGGTTACCGTCGTCGACGAGCGCCGGCTCACGCCCGAGTATGCGAGCCCGGAGCAGGTGGAGGGGCGCGGGGTCACGACGGCGAGCGACCTCTACTCGCTGGGCGTCGTGCTCTACGAGCTCCTGAGCGGGCGGCAGCCGTACCGGTTCGAGACGCGGACGGTCTCGGAGATCCAGCGGGTGGTGGGCACCCAGGCGCCGTCGCCGCCCAGCGCGGCCGCGGCGGGGGCCGGGCCCGGGCCGACGGCGCGGCTCGCGCGGGAACTGCGGGGGGACCTCGACAACATCGTGATGATGGCGATGCGGAAGGAGCCGCAGCGGCGGTACGCGTCGGCGGAGCGGTTCGCGGGGGATATCGAGGCGTACCTTCGCGGGTTCCCGGTGAGCGCCCGGCGTGACACGGTGGCGTACCGCGCCCGCAAGTTCGTGGGGCGGAACCGGGTCGGCGTGGCGGCGGCGGCGGTGGCGGTGCTGGCGATGGCGGCGGGCTCGGCGGTGGTCGCCTGGCAGGCGGGGGTGGCGAAGCGGCAGCGGGACCAGGCGTTTGTTGCGCGGGACCAGTCGGAGGCGATCGCCAAGTTTCTGCGGGACATGCTGGCGTCTGCGAACCCGCAGACGGGTCAGGGGGAGGATGTGACGGTCCGGGAGGTGCTGGACCGGACCGCGCAGGAGATCGGGGCGGGACTTTCGGCGCAGCCGCTGGTGCGGGCGGCGGTCCGCAGCGCGATCGGCACGACATACCTGGCGCTGGGCGATTACGAGGAGGCGGAGCGGCACGTGCGGGCCGCGTACGAGGAGCGTCTGAAGCTCGTGGGCGAGCGTCACCACGACACGGTGGAGAGCAAGATCGACCTGGCGACGGTGTTCTACACGACCGGCCGGCTCCCCGAGGCGGAGGCGCTCCTGCGCGAGGCGCTCGGGACGTTCCGGGAGATCCGCGGCGAGCACAACCTGGACGTCGCGCGGACCCAGAACAACCTGGGCGCGGTGCTGCGGGCGCAGGGTCGGTTCGCGGAGGCCGGCGAAGCGCTCGAGCGGGCGATCGAGATCCGCCGCGCGGCCGCGGGGCCTCTGAGCCTGGAGTTGGCGGAGAGCCTGAACAACTACGCCGGCGTGCTGAACGGATTGAAGAGGCCGGCCGACGCGGAGCGGGTGCTGGCGGAATCGCTCGAGATCCGGCGGCAACTGCTGCCGAAGGGGCACCCGCTCGTCGCCCAGTCGCTCTCGAACCTCGGGGTGATGATCGCCACGCAGGGCGACCTGGCCCGGGCGGAGCCGTACTTCCGCGAGTCGCTGGAGATGGCGAGGGAGTCGCTCGGGGACGATCACCCGGATCTGACGACCGCCTACAACAGCCTGGCGACGGTGCTCTGGCTGCGCGGGGACTTTGCCGGCGCGGAGCCGCTTATGCGGGAGGTTGTCCGGCTGCGCACGCGGGCGTTTCCGGCCGGGGATGCGAGGATCGCGCAGGGGCGGCTGACGCTGGCGAGGGTCCTTGGAAAGCTGGAGCGAGCGGAGGAGGCGCGGGCGGAGGCGGACGCCGCGGTCCGCGAGTTCGAGGCCGGGGGCGCGCCGGGGCCGACGGCCGCGGGCGTGTACGGCCTGGCGTCGGAGTTCTATTCCGAGGCCGGTGATGCGGAGACCGCGGCCATGTACCGCACGCGCGCGGAGGGGGCATCGCGGGCGACGGAGCCCGCGGTTCGTCCCTGATGCTCAGGGACAGCCCGCGGCGAACCGCTGGAGGAAGCAGGTGAAGTCCGCGACGTTGAGGGTGGGCGCCGCGGTAGACAGGTCGCAGTTGGCGTAGCTCTCCCCGGCGGCGAAGCGCTGGAGGAAGCAGGTGAAGTCGGCGACGTTAAGGGTGGGCTCGGCCGTTGAGCTGTCGCAGTTGGCGTAGCAGGCGCCGGCCGTCGTCGCGTTCATCAGCACGGAGCAGCCGAGGCTGGTGGCGCTGATCCAGAGGTTGCCGGCCGCGTCGTACTGGACGGGTCCGAGCTGGTAGTGCGCGACGGGGTCCTGGCCGTAGCGGTAGATGGTCCAGTTGGCGGCGGTATCGGGGTCGCCGTTGATCACCGAGACGCCGGACGGGAAGGGCGTGACGGACTGGAAGAGGTGAGCGCTCACGGCCATCGTGCCGTCGCTGTCGCGGATGTCGATGCCCTGGACCTGCTTGGCCGGGAGGGGTGAGTTGGCGGGCGTGTAGAAGGTGGTGGTGCCGCTCGGCGGATTCTCGACGCGGAGGAGGCCCTCGTTGGTGCCGAGCCACAGCGTGCCCGCGGCATCGAACTCGTAGACGTTGATCCCGCCCTTGCCGAAGATGTCCCACCCCTGGCCGACCTCCGCCCAGGTCTGGCCGTCCCACAGGTACGCGCGCAGCCAGCCCGCGGCCCAGACGCGGCCCTGGGGGTCGGTCTTCACTCCCGCGTAGGTGGATGTGTAGCTGCCGGCGCTGGTCGGCTGCTGGTTCCAGAGAGCCCCGTCGAAACGGTACGTCAAGCCGTAATCGTCGGAGGCGAAGAGGTTGCCGGCGAGGTCTTCGGCGAACGATGAGAAGTTGGTGACCCCCATGCCGGGGTTGGTCTGCCAGTTCCAGAAGTTCAGGAAGTTGCCGCTGGCCGGGTCCCACTGGGCGATGCCGTTGCCTCCCATCCAGCCGCGGCCCTGAGAATCGAGGAAGAAGGCGCCCATGGGCTCGTTGCCGGCGAAGGGGTAGGGCTCGGAGCCCGAGTTGTGGTTGCCCCAGTTGCGCCAGCGGGCGGACTCGAGGGCGCCGGCGTGGGTGTCGAGACGGGAGAGGCCGGCCTCGCCGGTCGCGAACCACATGTTCCCCTGCGGGTCGAGGCTCATGCCGTCGATGAAGTAGTCCGGCATGCCCGTGTTCCAGGTGTTGTAGCGGCGAAGAGGCGTGCCAAACGCGTCCAGGCGGTGGAGCTCGCCGGTGATACCGTTGCCCAGCGTGGCGATCCACATGTCGCCGTCATTCTCGATGCCGATGCCGTAGACGGCATCGCCGACGTTGGCGACCTCGGACCACGCGCCGTTCTCGAAACGGATGACCTGGCCGTACCAGTTGCCGCAGTAGATGCGGCCCTGCGGGTCCATGCTGAGGCGCGTGATGGTGGTGTTGACGAAGGGCGTGTTGGCGGGGTTGTAGGTCGTCCAGGTATCGCTCTGGACCTGGTAGTGCCAGAACTGGTTGCCGCCCCCGACGCCCGCGACGAGCCAGAGGTCGCCGTTCTGATCCACGAGCCCGGAGCCGAAGCGGCCGACCGACGCGCCCTTCATGGTCCAGGTCGTACCGTCAAAGACGGCGATACCGTTGAGGGTGTCGTTGCTGACCCACACGCGCCCGTCGGGCGTGGCGAGCACGACGCCGAGCTGGTTCCACGGCGGGTTGAAGGGGATCTGCGGCACCTGGAAGAGCGTCCAGACGCCGTTGCTGAGGCGGAAGATGCCGGCGCTCCCGGTGTTCACGCCGGAGTTGTTGATCCAGAGGTCGCCGTTCGGGGCGAGCGCGATGTTGCGGATCTTGTTGTGCAGCAGCGGGGCGTTGGCGGTGGTGTAGACCGTCCAGTCCTCGCCCTGCTTGCGGACCAGGCCGTCGTCGGTCGCCATCCAGGTGACATCGCCGGGGGCGAAGATGACCTGGCGGGCCCACTGGGACGGCTGCGGCGAGTCGTAGTTGCTGTAGGTCGTCCAGGTGTCGGCCGCGGGGTCATAGACGCCGTAACCGCCCTCACCCCAGAAGGGCCATCGCCCGGCGACCCAGACCTTCCCGTCGGGGGCGAGCGTGGCGTAGTGGAGCTGGATGCCCGGGACACCGGTGTTCCCCGGCCGGACCTGCCTCCACTCCGGAGTGTTGCCCGGCTGGGCGACAGCGGGCGCGGCGGTAAGGGCCATCGCGGCAATGGCAAGACACGCGGCGAGTTTGACGGACGAAAGGGCGGGACGCATGGAGGCCTCCTTGGGGTAGTGGCGGCCGGCTGTTGCAATGCCCGTGCCGCGGCCCCACACCTTCCGTGCGACGGTCCGGTGACCGAATTGTCAGTCATTTAACAGGGCCGGGAGCTGGATCGGGGTGCCCGCCGAACCCAGCAATTCCGGCGAGCGGCGGGCGAAAATAGCGTGTTTAAGGCTCCGACGGCCAAAGTTCTGGCCGGTTCCGTGCTTAAAGCCGGAGTAGTTCCAGGCCGATACCTACTGAATCTGTCCGATTTCCCTGAAACGATGCCCACGCAAACCCCCATCGCGACCCGCGGCCGGCCGGCCCTCGAGGCCATGCTGGCCTCACCGCCGCCGGATACAGGCGTGCGGATGGTGGCAGCGTTGACGGCAACCGACGCGGCGGCCGCGGCGGCGCGATCACTGGTCGGCGCGGCCGGGGTGCTCGCCCGGGAGGGGGAGTGGCTGTTTGTCCTGCGCGATGCGGTTTCGGAGACGGAGGGGTGGCTGTGGGGCGAGCGGCTGTGTGGGGTTACGGGGGCGGGCATCGGCCTCAGCATCCCCGCCGGCGGGGATGGGACGGCGGTGGCGGGCGCGCTGGCCGCGGCCGAACTAGCGGCAGAACGGGGCGCGTCCGTCTGTACGTCGGGGATGGTGGAGCTGCTCGCCCATGCGCGTGCGGCGGCGATGGACCGGGAACTGGACAGCGCCGGCCGGCGGATGCGGCTGCTCCGCAAGCTGGTTTTCCGGCTCGGACCGATCCAGACGGAGCACGTGACGGGGCACTGCGAGCAGGTCGGTCGCACGAGCGCGCGGCTGGCGCACCTGATGGGGATGGATGCGGGCGCGGTTGAGATGGCTCGCGTGGTTGGGCTGCTTCACGACATCGGCAAGGCGGTCTTCCCGGAGGAACTGCTTGCGAAGCGGCAGGGTCTCTCGCCGGGGGAGCGATCGATGCTGGCACGGCACGCGAGCGAGAGCGCGGCGGTGGCGCGGGCACTCGGGGAAAGTGACGCCGTGTGCGCGGCCGTCGCGCAGCACCACGACCGGTTCGATTCGGGTGCGAGCGGACGGGAACGGCTGGGGGGCGTGGTGTGCGTGGCCGATGCCCTGGTGACGATGACGACGGAGCGTGCCTACAGCCCGGCGCGGAGCTTCACCGAGGCGCTGGCGGAACTCCGGCGCGGGCGCGGCACGATCTTTGACCCTGACGCGGTCGTGGCTGCGCACCTGTTCGGGGCATCCGCGATGTCGCTGGCGGCCTAGGGCCGGGGCTCAGGGGCAGCCGGCGGCGAACTGGTTGAGGAAACACGTGAAATCAGCGACGTTGAGGACGGGGGGCTGCGTGCTCTGATCGCAGTTGGCGTAGCTGTCGCCGGCGGCGAAGCGGTTGAGGAAGCAGGTGAAGTCCGCGACGTTCAGGATCGGCGCCTGGGTCGAGTTGTCGCAGTTGGCGTAGCAGGCGGAGGGCTGGAAGATGCGCTGCCGCACGAGGGCCTGGCCGAGGTCGGGCCCGGCGTTGCCGAGGGTGGGGTCGTTGGTGAGCGTGATCCGCACGTAGAGCCAGCCGTCGTCGGTCAGGAACGCAGTGTTGTCGCCGTAGGTCCGGATGAACGTGTTGTCGTCGAACTGGCCGTTGCCGTCGAGGTCGACCGGGTCGCCCTCGCGGGAGACGACTGTCTCGCCGTTGAGGACGATCACGGCGTTGGCGTTGCTGGCGGCGGTGGTCAGGCCGCAGACGACATAATCGCCCGCGGCGTTGCCGGTCGCGATGACGAAGCACGCGGCGTAGTCGGTATCGCTCCAGAGTTCGCCGCTGGGGTTCCCGGGGGTGATGTCGTTGGTGGGCCCCCCGAGGGCGTTGGCCACCACGACCCCGTTGCGGACGACCCAGTCCTCATCGGCGTTGGTGTTGTTGCCGACCGCGAACCAGTCGCCGCTCGGCGTCATCCACACGTAGTCGCTTCCGGTGGAGTCCACCGGGGACGTCAGACCGGCGATGGTCTGCCCCTGCTGGATGGCAACGACGTTATCGATGGCGGTGATGTCGTCGACGAGGGAGTTGTCATCGCCGTCCACCAGGCTCTTCGTTCCGGTCGCGTTGTACCGGGCGGTCGTGAAGAAGTCCCAGAGGTTCGGCCAGCCCGCGGGGCTGGTGACGAGCTCGCGCTGCTGGGCGGCGCCGCCCAGGTAGACGCACTCGTCGTTCGTGCCGTCGATGAGGCCGGTCAATGGCGCCAGTTGGACGAGGGCCCCGACGGTGCCGTCGCTCAGGAGCGTCGCATCGCTCAGGTTGGCCCCGATGGTGGCGCCCGCGGGGATGAACGGGGTGACGCCGGCATCGGGCGCGGGCTGCCCCTCGCGGAGGACCACCGTGTCGAACACCGGGGTGCCGGCGCTGAGCACGTACCGGACGATCACCTCGTCGTCGGTGGTGGGGTCGGAGAGGTTGTTGTGGAAGGCGATCGTCCCCGCGTCGTTGATACCGATCTCGTTATCGAAAATGCCCCAGGTCCGGGACGGGTCGGCCGCGGAAGGGGTCCCCTCCTTGGCCACCACGACCGCGGAGGTCCCGCTCCCGAACAGGATGACGTCGTCCTGCGTGGTCAGGTCGTTCGTGCTCGCCCGGACGGCCCAGTACTGCCCGCTGGGACTTCCGTACATAAGGAAGAACCCGTCGAACTCGAGGGGCGCGTGGCCAGGGACCTCTCGCTTGGCCTGCGGCGCCGAGGCGACCGACGTATAGATGATCTCGGGGCCCTGCGCCAGGGCGGGGCCGGTGGCCGCCAGGCCGGCGGCGAGGCAGAGGCGGAGATTTCTGGTGGTCATGGCGGGATCCTCCTGGTGAAAGTCGATGCTTGAGCCCAGCAGGGTACCAGCCCAATAACCAACGCCCAAGGGAAAAAGACGGTGGTCCGGGCGATCCGGGACTGATTCCGGGTCGCGGGGAGTAACCTCTGTGTAACAGGAACCGTCCAGCCGCGACACCCGGCTGAACCAGGGGCACTATGGAGCGTCCTACCCGCTTTCGTGGACTCATCGATCGGAGCCGACTTTGGCCTTGGGAACCGTGCTCGTCGTGGAAGATGATCCGGCCATCCGGCGGGGGCTGTGCGATGCCCTGCGGTTCTCGGGGTACACGGTTCGCGAAGCCGCGGACGGGCAGGCGGGACTGGATGCGGCCATGGCCGATGGTGTCGACCTGGTGCTGCTGGACATTCTCATGCCGAAGCTGGACGGGCTGGGGGTGCTGTCGGAACTGCGGAAGAGCAAGCCCGCGCTGCCGGTGATCTTCCTGACGGCCCGCGGCCAGGAGGAGGACCGGGTCCGTGGCCTGAAGTCCGGGGCGGACGATTACGTCGTCAAGCCCTTCAGTATCGGGGAGCTGGTGGCGCGGGTGGAGGCGGTCCTCCGGCGGAGCCCGGAGCGGCCGCAGCGGCTGGAGCCCTTGACCATCGGGGGGATGACGATCGATTTCGACCGTCGCGAGATCGTGCACCATCGCTCGGGCGATGGGGGGGGAGGGGGCGAGCGGGTGCTGATACCGCAGCGGGAGGCCGAACTTCTGTGCTACCTGGCGGCGCACCGGGGGAGGGCGATCGGGCGGGAGGAGCTGCTTCTGCGGGTGTGGGGGGTCGATCCGCGCGGGGTGGCGACCCGTACGGTGGATATGGCCGTGGCTCGACTGCGCGAGCAACTCCGGGATGATCCCGACGAACCGCGCGTGATCATCACCGTGCGGGGCAAGGGGTACATGCTCGCGGCCGCGGAGAGCGCCGCACTATGAAGCCGCGCCGCTGGCTGACATGGCTGATCTTCGGGATCTGCGCGCTGGCGGTGCTGGAGGCGGTGGCGTGGGTGACGTGGCAGGCGCTGCGTCTGGAGCGGCGGGAACGGGAAGCCCGGGCGCAGGCGCAGTTCCAGGAATCGATCCGGCTGGCGCTCTGGCGCATGGAGGGGGAGGTCACGCCCATCCTGGCCCAGGAGGGGCAGCGGCCGTACTTCCACTACCTGCCTTTTTATGCGCCTCAGCGGGCTTACAACCAGATGTGGGACGAGGTGCGGCCGGAGGAGCTCAAGGTGCCGTCGCCCCTGATGGAGGGCGGGAGCGCCTACGTCAAGCTGTACTTCCAGCTCGAGCCCGACGGGCGGCTGACATCGCCCCAGGCGCCCTCGGGGAAGATGCGGGAGCTGGCGGTCGGCGGGTATCTGGAGCCCGAGTTCCTGATGCTCGCTTCGGACCGGCTGGATGAGCTCCGGCCGCTGATCGCCGGGGGCTTCAGCTTCGCGGCGCCGCTGCCGCCTGGGCCGACGGTGGGCGCCGATCTGCAGGCGGGCGTGCAGACCATGCAGCAGCAGGCGGAGGCGCCGCCGGCGTGGCAGCTCCGGACGGAGCAGGAGTACATCGCGCGTCAGCAGGCGGCGCAGACGGCCAACACGATGCCGCCGCGCGCGGGCAAGGGCGCCGTCTCGAAGGAGGCCGCTCCGGCGCAGGATAAGTACACGGAATCCACCCGACTGAGGCTCGATGGGCCGTCGTACGCGGGGTACCAGCAGTCGAGCGCGACCGAGGTCCGGCAGAGCCCCTTCGTGGCGCGCTGGATGCGGAACGCAAACACGGGGGTCCAGGAGTTGATCGTCCATCGCGCTGTCGACCTGCGGGTCGGGCGTGTGACACAGGGGTACTGGATCGACTGGCCCGTGCTGCGGGCGCGCCTGCGCGAGGTGACGGAGGACCTGCTCCCGGGCGCGGACGTCGCCCCCCAGGTGGCGGGCCGGTCGCCGGCCTCGCACCTGATGGCGAGCATCCCCGTGGTGCTGCTCCCCGGCGAGGCGCCCCTCGGCGTCGCGGCGGGGTGGAGCCCGACGCGGATCACCCTGGCGGTGACCTGGGCGGCGGTGCTGGCGGCGGTGGGGGCCATCGGCGTCGTGCTCCGGAAGTCGATGGAGCTCAGCGACCGCCGCGGCCGGTTTGTCTCGGCGGTGACGCACGAACTCCGCACCCCGCTCACCACGTTCTGCCTGTACACGGAGATGCTCGCGGAGGGGATGGTCCGCGATGAGGAGGCCCGGCACGGGTACCTCACCACGCTGAAGGCCGAGTCGCGCCGGTTGGCCGGGATTGTAGAGAACGTGCTGGAGTACGCCAGGCTGGGCGGGAAGAAGCCGCCGCCGGCGGGTCCGCCGATCTTCGCCCGCGACCTGGTCTCGCGCATGGAACCCTCGCTGGCCCGGTGCGCGGATCGGTGCGGCATGCGGCTCTCCCTCGAGGGCGCGCCCGATCCCACGCTCCGCGTGACGGCCGATCCGCAGACGGTCGAACGCATCCTGCTGAACCTGGTGGACAACGCCTGCAAGTACGCGGGTGATGCCACGGATCGGCGGGTGCACCTGGCCGCGGCCTCGCACGCGCGCGGGGGGCGGGCGTACCTGGAACTGCGGGTGCGGGACCACGGCCCCGGGATTCTGGAATCGGAATCGGCGCGGATTTTCCGGCCGTTCCAGCGTGGGAAGCGGCCGGGGACGGAACCCAAGGCCGGTCTGGGCCTGGGGCTCGCCCTGTCCAAGGCGCTGGCCAAGGAACTGGGCGGCGACCTGGTGGTGAATCCGGCGGTCAAGGACGGGGCGGAGTTCGTCCTGACGCTGCCCGCGTAGCCGCGGGAACCGGGCCGGGCGGGGGGTATAATCGCGGCCGCGGCCCGAGTTTGACTCGCGCGGGTCGATTCCTAGACTGGGATTGTCCGGGCTTGTAGCTCAGCTGGCTAGAGCGCACCCCTGATAAGGGTGAGGTCGGAGGTTCGAGTCCTCTCAGGCCCATTGACCGGAACAGCGGGACGCCCAGGCGTCCCGTTGGTCGTTTTGGATCGGGTTCCGGGGTGGGGGTTCCGGCTGATAGGATGGGGCCCCTCAGGGTTCGAGACGACATGCCCCATCCCCCTTCCGCTGCGCCCAAGACATTCTCGTCCGACTTCCGCCGCTTCTTCGGGCGGGGCCTTGCCGTGCTCTTGCCCTCGGTCCTGACGCTGTGGCTGCTCTGGACTGCGTTCGTGTTCGTCTTCAACAACGTCGCGGTGCCCATCAACCGCGGGCTCCGGTGGGTGGTGGTGGAGGCGGCGCCGCTGGTGGTGGCCAAGGACCCCCGGAAGCAGCCGGGCTGGTACCACGTCACGGACGAGGAGCGGGCGGCGTTTCTCGCCGCGCCGGGGAACGCGGCCTTCCGGCGGGCGACGCCGGCGCGTGTGGACCACGAGGTCCGGCTGCTGCAGTTCCGCGATTTCTGGAACTCGCACTGGTATCTCGAGGCCGCGGGCCTGGTGGTGGCGGTGACGCTGATCTACCTCGCGGGGCTGATGCTGGGCGGGCTGATCGGCCGGCGGATCTACGGCCGGGTGGAGGCGTACATCTCCCGCGTGCCCGGGTTTAAGCAGGTTTACCCGCACGTCAAGCAGCTGGTGGACCTGGTGATCGGCGACAAGCCGATGGCCTTCAAGCGGGTGGTGCTGGTCCAGTACCCGAGCAAGGGCATCTGGACGGTGGGCCTGGTCACCAGCAACTCGCTGCGGACTGCTTCCGAGGCGGCCGGCGGGCCGTGCCTCACGGTCTTCATTCCCTCGACGCCCACACCCTTCACGGGATTCACCATCAACGTGCGGGAGGATGAGGTGCTGGACCTGCCGCTCTCGATCGACGAGGCGATCCGGTTCGTGCTGACCGGGGGTGTGCTGGTTCCCGATCGGCAGGCGGTCGGCCCGGTCGACCCGCACGCGGCGGCCCTGGCCGCCCGGATAGCCGGGGAAGAGGGCCCCCAGCAGGCGTAGAGTTGGCATTCGGGCGATGGCCCGCGCAACCGGGGGCAGAAAACGCGGAGATGCAGTCCATGCGAACTGAGGTTGTTGGGAGGAATCTGGAGGTCACCGATGCCATCCGCCAGCACGCGGAGGAGAAGGCGCAGAAGTTGCCGAAGTATTACGATGGCGTCCAGCTGATCACCTTCCGGCTGAGCCGCATGGACCACCAGCACCGCGGGCGGTTCGCGGTCGAGGTGCAGGTGGATGTGGAGAAGCACGACGACTTCATCTCGCACGCAGACGACGAGGACCTCTACACCGCGATCGATGCCGCGGTGACCAAGAGCGCCCGTCAGCTGGCCGACTTCAAGGAGCGTCTCAAGACGGGCAAGCGGTAAGCGCCCCAGCCCCCAGGAACCCTACCCATGCGCATGCTTCAACTGGTCCCGGAGGGCGCGATCATCGCCCGGCTCAAGAGTTCGACCCGCGACGAGGTGGTCTCGGAGCTGATCGACGCCCTCATCGCCTCGGGCGCCACGACCGCCAAGCTCCGCGACGACCTCACCCGGGCCGTCATGGAACGCGAGCGGCGAGGGTCGACCGGGTTCGGGCGCGGCGTCGCGGTGCCGCACGTGAAGCACAAGTCGGTGAAGCACATGGCGGCCGCGATCGGGCTCTCCGACCGCGGCGTTGACTTCAACGCCCTGGACAAGCAGCCGGTCTACTCGGTGTTCCTGCTGCTGAGCCCGGAGGACCGCCCGGAGGAGCACCTCCAGGCCATGGAAGTAATTTTCAAGAATCTCAGCAAGGACACGTTCCGCCGCTTCCTCCGGCAGGCCCAGACGGTCGAGGAGGTCCGGACCCTGCTCGAAGAGGCAGACAACCAGCTCCTCACGAGCTGACGCGCGATCCGCAGCGCCATCCCGGTCGTTCGGGCGGCGCCGCCCGGAGGCACCCTGCACGTGGACCAGCGCTGCACGGTTACCGTGACCATCACCAACCGCCTCGGGCTGCACGCGCGCCCGGCGATGGCCTTCGTGGACACGGCCAGCCAGTTCCACAGCGAGGTGCTCGTGCGTCGCGGCGATCAGGAGGTCGACGGCAAGTCCATCATGCACATGATGATGCTGGCGGCGACCAAGGGGACCGCGCTTGAGGTCATCGCCAGCGGCCCGGATGCGCCCGCGTGCTGCGAGGCCCTGAAGAAGCTGGTCGAGGCCGGGTTCGACGAAGACTGACCGCCGCCGTCCGATAACTACGCCGGGACAACGGCACCCCGCCGCCGGACTCGCCCCGCGGCCCGGGCGGTCCGATACCTGTAGGAATGAGGAAACGTCGCTGCTGCCGGTTTCTCCCGATCGTGCTGGCGGTGGCCGTATGCCTGGGCGGGACGCTCGCGGGGTGGATGGTCACGAGGCGGGCGAGCCGGCTCGACACGCGCGGCCACTTTGATGCCCTTGTGACCCGGGCCGTGCTGCGAGTGCAGAGCTCATTCGATGAAACCCTGACGATTCTGCGCGGGATGGATGCCTTCTTCGCGGCGAGCGACACCGTCGAGCCGCTGGAACTCGAGAACTATGTCCGGCACGTCACCCGGGGCCGGCGGGACCCGACCCTGCTGAAGCTGATGTACGTGGCCGCGGGCACCACCGCCGAGGGTCATCGCATCGGCGTCGGCGAGGAAGCCCGGTTCGCGAAAGAAATCCCGGAAGCCTTCAGTCTCTCGGCCGTCTCCCCGGGGGCCAGGCTCGCGCCGGTGCCCGCATCGCTCCGCTCGCGTCCGGACCGCGCGGAGTACATCCTGACGATCCCCGTCTACCGCAACAAGGGGATCCACCAGACTCCCGACGGCTGGGCCGCGGCGGTGGTGGACTCCGAGAACCTGCTAGTGCGCGCCCTGGGCGGGATCCCGGACCGGGCGCGTCTCGAGGTGCTCGACCCGGGCTCGTCGTGGGGGACCGTGTTCGCGGCCGGTCGGGGCTCCGAGGATGCATCGCTGGTCGAGGAACTGCCGGTGAGGATCGGCGGCCGTGAGTGGTGGCTGCGGATGCAAGGCGGCCAGGAGTTCGCGCGCATGGTGGGCAATGAGACACCGGCCTACGTCGTCCAGGGCGGGATTGCGGTCACGGTGGTCGTTGTGGGGGTCCTGATCGCGATGCACCGCTCCAGGGAGACGGCGGTTGCGCTGCGCGACGCGACGGAGGCCGCGGCCGCGGCCCAGGAGCGGTTCCTAACGACGATGAGCCACGAGCTGCGGACGCCGCTCACCGCCATCCTCGGGCATTCCGAGTTGCTGCAGGAGGAGGGGCTGCCGGCGGCGGAGCGGAGCCTGAGCATCCGCACGATCCGTCGGAGCGGCGAACACCTCCTGGGGATGATCAACGAGCTGCTGGACCTCTCGAAAGTGCGTTCGGGGCGGCTGGAGATCGAGCCCCGGGTGTGCGATATCGGTGCGGTGGTGCAGGAGGTCGTGGACTCGCTGCTCGTCAGCGCCCAGGCCAAGGGGCTCGACCTGCACTGGGAGGATCAGGGCGGCGTGCCGCCGGCGGCCGTCACGGACCCGGCCCGGCTGCGCCAGATCCTGCTCAACATCGTGGGCAACGGCGTGAAGTTCTGCGAGGAGGGCTCGGTGGTCGTGCGCCTGCGGGGCCAGCGCAACGGAGACGCGACCGCGGTCTCTATCGAGGTCGAGGATACCGGCATCGGGATCGGGGCGGACACGCTGGAGCGCATCTTCGAGCCCTTCCTGCAGGCCGACAGCTCGACCTCGCGCAAGTACGGCGGCACCGGTCTGGGGCTCGCGATCTCCCGGGGCCTGGCACGGCTGCTCGGCGGCGACATCTCCGTGCGATCGACGCCGGGGCTCGGGAGCACGTTCACGCTTACCTTCGTGGCGCAGGATGCGGCCGAGAACAGCGGTTCCGTTTCTGCCGCAGGTGCTCCGGGGACGCACGCCCTGTCCGGGCGCGTGCTGATTGTCGATGACAGCGAGGACAACCGCCGACTGCAAAGGCACTGGCTCGCGGCGGCGGGCGCGGATGTCGAACTCGCGGAGGACGGCTCCGCGTGCCTCCGGAGGCTCGGCGAGGAGAGGGACTGGTCGGGCGTCATCCTGCTGGACATGCAGATGCCGGGGCTCGACGGCTACGCGACCGCGCGGGCGCTCCGGGAGGGCGGCTTCCGGGGGCCAATCATCGCGGTGACGGCGAACTCGATCGCGGGAGACCGCCGGCGCTGCCTGGAGGCCGGTTGCGATGAGTACCTCTCCAAGCCGGTTCTCCGGGAGGTGCTGGTGGCCGCCTGCGCCTCCTGGATGACCCGAGCGCCCGGGGGGCAGCGGGAGGCTGCTTAGACTCTGGGCATGGTCCGGGCGGTGGTGCTGCTCTCGGGGGGGATCGACAGCGTGACAGCGCTCGCGATCGCCCGCGCCGAGGGTCGGCGGTGCGCGTGCCTGAGCTTCGATTACGGGCAGCGGCATCGTTCCGAGCTCGAGGCGGCGGCCAGGATCGCGGAGGCGATGAGGGTCGAGGAGCACCGCGTGGTGAGGCTCGACCTGCGAGCGATCGGCGGGTCGGCGCTCACCGACTCGATCGCCGTGCCTGCGGCGAGGGAGGAGCGGGGCGGCGGGATCCCGGTTACGTATGTGCCGGCGCGGAACCTCACGTTCCTTTCCGTCGCGTTGGGGTACGCCGAGGTCGTCGGCGCTGCGGAGATTTACATCGGCGTCAATGCCGTGGACTACTCCGGCTACCCGGACTGCCGCCCGGAGTTCATCGAGGCCTTCGAACGGGCGGCCGCGCTCGGGACCCGTGCCGGGACAACCGGGCGGGGAGTCCGGATCCGTGCGCCGCTGATCGAGCTCACCAAGGCCGAGATCATCCGCCGGGGGGTGGGGCTCGGGGTGGACTACTCGCTGACCCGTTCGTGCTACGACCCGGACAGCGGCGGCGCCGCCTGCGGACGCTGCGAGAGCTGCATGATCCGGGCGAAAGGGTTCGCGGCCGCGGGCATCCAGGACCCGACCGTGTACAGCGCCGGCGCTGCGGCGGGGGCGATCCGGTGATCGAGAACCCGGCCACGCAGCCGGCGGGGAGCCTCCGCATCGCGGAGGTCTTTACCTCTGTCCAGGGCGAGGGGAAGCTTGCCGGGGTGCCGTCGTACTTCATCCGCGTGAGCGGGTGCAACCTGCGCTGCGGCTGGTGCGACACGCCCTACGCGAGCTGGTCGCCGGAGGGGGAGGCTCGCCCCGTCGACGAACTTGCCGCCGCGGCGGCGCGATCGGGCGTGCGGCACATCGTCGTCACGGGCGGGGAGCCGATGCTGTTCCCGGCCGTCGAGGCTCTCGCGGCGGCGCTCCGCGCTGCCGGCCTGCACATCACGATCGAGACGGCGGGGACCATCGCGAGGTCGCTCCCGTGCGACCTGATGAGCATCAGCCCGAAGCTCTCGAGCTCGACGCCGGGGACGCCCTCGCAACCCGACGCGCGCGACCCCGGCGGGGCGTGGCGGCAGCGCCACGAGGAGCGCCGGATCAATCTCGCCGCGCTCCAGCGGCTCATCGACGAGTTCCCCGAGCGGCAGCTCAAGTTCGTCGTCACCGGCCCGGCGGACCTGGCCGAGATCGAGTCGCTGCTTGCGCGGCTGACGGGGTGGCGGAAGGATGATGTTCTGCTCATGCCCGAGGGTGTGCGGCCGCCCGAGCCCGGGTTCCGCGCGTGGCTGGCCGAAGAGTGCGTCCGCCGGGGGTATCGTTACTGCAACCGGCTGCACATCGAGCTGTTCGGGAACACCCGGGGGACGTAGTTCGTAGGAACCGCCGGCCCGGAGTCGGGCCCGCGGGGGTCCAGCCGGCGTGCCGACGGGGGGGCGAGCGCTGGCGGGGCCGTGACGGAAAACGATGTGGGAAGCATCTAAGTGCGTGGGCGGAGCCGGGCCCCCTTGGGCCCCCGCCCACACAGCGGAGACCTGACAAGCATGATGAAGTCGAAGTTCTCGATGATGGTGGCCGCCGCGGCGCTGGTCGGCCTGGCGCTCCCGCTCACGGCGCAGCCGGTGGAGCCCGCAGCGCCGCTCGACCCGCAGATCCAGCAGGATCTGAACATCGCCAAGAGCCTCTCGCGCGTGTTCCAGCGGGCGTCGGAGACGATCTCGCCGTCGGTGGTGCACATCTCGCAGTTCGGGCGCATCGCGACCTTCCCCAACGGGTGGTTCGGGCGTCCCGAGCAGCGGCTCCAGCAGACGGGCGCCGGCTCGGGCGTGATCGTGTCCGGCGACGGGTACATCCTCACCAACAACCACGTCATCGCCGGCGCGGAGGAGGTCCGGGTCAAGCTCAACGACGGGCGCGAACTGCCGGCCAAGGTGATCGGCACCGACCCCGCGACGGACCTGGGCGTGATCAAGGTCGAGGCCAGCGACCTGGTCGCCGCCCGCTTCGGCGACTCGGATGCGCTCCAGGTCGGAGACTGGGTCATCGCGATCGGCAGCCCCTTCGGCATCTTTGACAACACGGTGACCGCGGGCATCGTCAGCGCCAAGGGCCGCACGAACCTGGCCAGCCAGAGCGACGAGCGCTTCGAGGACTACATCCAGACCGACGCCGCCATCAACAAAGGCAACTCCGGCGGGCCGCTGGTGAACCTCGAGGGCGAGGTCGTCGGCATCAACAGCCAGATCGCCACGCCCACCGGCGGTTCGGTCGGCATCGGCTTCTCCATCCCCAGCACCATCGCCCGCTCGGTGATGGAGATGATCGTCCGCCACGGCAAGGTGCAGCGCGGCTGGGTGGGCATCGCGATGGATCCTGTGACGGAGCAGGTGTCGCGGCAGGTCGGCGCCGGGATCCGCGGCGACGGGGCGGTGATCACGCAGGTGGTCCCCGGCGGGCCGGCGGCCGCGGCCGGGCTGCGCCTCGGCGATATCGTGGTCCGCTTCAATGGCCGCGCGATCGACACGCCCAACCGCCTGCGGAACGCGATCGCCTTCACCGAGCCCGGCACGGCCGCGGTCATGGATGTGCTCCGCGGCGGGCAGAGCGTGCGGGTGGAGATCGAGGTCGCCGACACCACGCGGGGCCGCTCGATGATGCCGGGGGGCACCTCGCTGGTCCCCTTCGGCTTCACCGTGCAGACGCTCCCGCAGCAGTGGGTCGAGCGGCTGGGCGGGCGGGCGGTCGTCGTCAACCACATCGAGCCCATGAGCCCCGCCGCCGAGGCGGAGCTGCAGGCGTCCGACATCGTGTTCATGGTCGACGGCAAGCCCGTGGGGAGCGCCGAGGAGTTCGACCGGGCCATCGCCGGGAGTTCGCGGCCCACGGTCCGCCTCAGCGTGCAGCGGGGCATGCAGCGCGGGTATGTCGATCTGAAGCGTCGTGAATGAGCGGCACCTCATCCCGGCATGAGAGCCACCCCGCGGAGTGGCCCCCGGCCCCGCGGGGGCTTTCCTTTGTCATGCAGGAGTGCCGCCGCCTGGGGCTGACCGAGTCCGCCGCCAACATCGCGACCCACGGTCTGGGCGTGGTGCTGGCGTTGATCGGCGCCCCGTTCCTCGTCTGGCTGGCGGACCGCGTCGGCACCGTGGAGACGGTCGCGGCGTGCGCGGTGTACGGGCTGTCGCTGATCGCGACCTTCGCGGTGTCGACGAGCTACCACTGCCGCCAGGGCAGGCCGGGGGACCATTTCTGGCTGATCCTGGACCACATCTGCATCTTCCTGCTCATCGCGGGGACGGCGACCGCCATCGCGGTGGTGGCGATCCGCGGCGAGGACCGCTGGTACCTGCTCGCGGGGATCTGGGG
>JAEYVB010000346.1 GCA_023429345.1 Planctomycetota bacterium | reverse complement strand
GGTAGGTGAGATGCGCGGGGTGAGGTTCTGGTTCCATCATCGGCGTGTGCGGGCCTTCAGCCCGGCACAGCGTACCAGACGGTGCGGGGGGATTTGGTGTGCGGTTCGAGTTAGGGCCCGCTAACGCACGAGAAGGGGCAGGGGTGGGTCAGAGGGGGGTGAGGGTCCAGCGGGTGTCGGACAGGGCGCGGTCGACCGCCGCCTTGTGCTTTTCGTAGCCGGGACGGCCCATGAGGCCGAAGGTGGCGACCTTGCCGGTCTCGACTGCGGGCTGGTTGTAGGTGTCGATGTTGAGCATGAGGCCGGCGTAGGCGGTGGCCATCTCCCAGAGGTAGATGAACTGGCCGACGTGGAAGGCGTCGATACGCGGGAAGCGGAGGGTGAAGTTGGGCCGCTGGCTCTCGACGAGGGCGAACTCGGTGGCCCGCTTCTCGGCGTTGAGGAGCGTGGTCATGCTCTTGCCTTCGAGGTACTGGATAGCCTCGACGCCCAGGCCGGTGGGGATGGCGAGGTCGCCGCCGGCCGCATCGAAGCTTTCGACCTCGAGGAAGCCGATGACCTTGTCGTTGGGGCCCTCGCGGTAGAGCTGCACCTGGGAGTGCTGGTCGGTGGTGCCCAGGGCCTTGATGGGGGTGAAGCCGGCGTAGACCGTCTCGCCGGTGAGGTCGACCTGCTTGCCGAGGCTCTCGGCCCAGAGCTGGCGGAACCAGTCGGCGAGGAGGTAGAGGCTGTTGGCGTAGGGCATGAGGACGTGGTTGGTCTTGCCTTTGTTGCGCCCGAGCTCGACGAGGAGGAATGCAAGCATGGCCGCGGGGTTCTGGTCGAGCGCGGGGAGGGAGCAGGGTCCGTCCATGGAGGCGGCGCCGTCGAGGAGGGCGTCGAGGTCGACGCCGGTCATGGCGGCGGAGAAGAGCCCGACGGGGGAGAGAACGCTGAAGCGGCCGCCCACACCCTCGGGGACGGGGAGGGTGGTGAAGCCCTCGGAGTCGCAGATTCTCCGCATGGTGCCGGCGGAGGGGTCGGTGACGGCGACGATGTTGTCCTTGTAATCCGGGCCGACCTCGCGCTTGAGGAGGTCGCGGATCACCATGAACTGGGCGGCGGTCTCGGCGGTCTCGCCGGACTTGCTGACCACGTTGAAAAGGGTCCTGGCCAGGCCGCCGGAGGACTCGCAGAAGCGGAGGATGGAGCCGAAATAGGCGGGGTCAACGTTGTCGACGACGAAGAGCCGGGGGCCGGGGCGGGCAGCGCTTGGGAGCAGGTTGTAGGTGGCGGGGTTGAGGGCGCTGTGAAGGGCGATATTGCCCAGGGCCGAGCCGCCGATGCCCAGCACGACCATGTTCTCGAAGCGGCCCTGGCAGCGTGCGACGACATCCCGCACGGCGCGGGTGTGCTCGGAGCGGACGGGATCGAAGGGGAGACTTCGCCACCGTTCCCAGCCCGTGCCGCGCGACCTGTTCAGCTTTTCGGTGAGGGCGGCGACGGCGCGCGCCCCCTCGCTGGCGGGGGCGAGGTCGGCGATGTCGAGGCCGTGAGTGCCGACGCGGTCGGCGAGGCAGTTGGCATAGTCGAGCGTGAGCATGGCGGGAGGGTAAATGGGTCGCCGATGAATTGCCAAGGATCCGGCGGACGAAAAGGGCGGGGCCCCGAACGCGGGTGCGGCGTTCATTCGGCGTCCGGCGAGATGAACGGCGGGGGCCCGGCCCCTACGCTTGCCCCCCATGGTCCACCCCTGGCACAGCGTGACACCCGGCATCGAGGGCTTCGCCCTGCCCGGGCACTTCAAGGCGATCGTCGAGATCCCCAAGGGCTCGTGCAACAAGTACGAGCTCGACAAGTCGACCGGCATGCTCAAGCTCGACCGGATCCTCTCCTCGGCGGTGTTCTACCCCGCGAACTACGGGTTCATCCCGCAGACGCTGGCGGAGGACGACGACCCGCTGGATGTGCTGGTCTACTGCACCGAGGAGATCCCGCCGCTGACGATCTGCTACGCGCGGGCGGTGGGGCTCATGTCGATGGTGGACCAGGGCCAGCCGGACCACAAGATCATCGCCGTGCTGATGCAGGACCCGATCTACAGCGAGTTCGAGAAGGCCAGCGACTTCCCGCGGCACATCTTCAAGATGCTCCGGCGCTTTTTCGAGGATTACAAGACGCTGGAGGGCAAGGGCGTGGCGGTCGACGAGATCCTGCCCGCGGAGGCCGCGGCGGCGATCATCGACGATTCGCTGGTGCGGTACGAGCGGGCGCGGCGGATGGGTCAGATGAAGGGGCTGACGCCGTAAGGGCGCGGGGGCTTTGGCTGCGGGAGACGGGAAGACACGGGCGGGGATGCCCGTGTCACATCAGAGCGAGGGAGGTCAGAGCAGGGGCTCGCCGGTCATCTCGGGGGGTTTGGGGAGGCCCATCATCCTCAGGGCTGTCGGCGCGATATCGGCGAGGCGGCCGCCGCGGCGGAGGCCCTTGCCCTTGAACTCGGCGCCGACGACGAAGAGGGGGACGTCGTAGGTGGTGTGGGCGGTGTGCGGGGCGTTCGTCGCGGGGTCGAACATCTGCTCGGCGTTGCCGTGGTCGGCGGTGATGATGAGGGAGCCGCCGCGCTTCAGCGTCGCGTCCATGATCGCGCCGACGCACTCATCGACGACTTCGCAGGCCCGGACGGCCGCCCGGAGCACGCCGGTGTGCCCCACCATGTCGCCGTTGGCGAAGTTGACGACGATGACATCCTCGCAGTCGGGCGCGGCCAGGCGGCGGAGGACGGCATCGCGGACCTCCGCCGCGGCCATCTCGGGCTTCTGGTCGTAGGTGCTGACCCTGGGGGACTGGGGGTTCTCGCGGCGTTCGCCGGGGAAGGGCTCGTCGCGGTAGTCGTTGAAGAAGAACGTGACGTGGGGGTACTTCTCGGTCTCGGCGCAGCGGAACTGGGTGAGGCCGAGCTCGGACCAGAACGCGCCGGCGATGTTGGCCATCTTCGGGGGTTTAGGGAAGGCAACCGTAACGTACGGGGCGAGGGCCTCGGAGTAGGCCGTCAAGGTGACGAACTGGACCGTGTGCCGCGGCCCGCGATCGAACCCCCGGACGCCTGAATCCGGCGAGGGCTTGACGTTCGCCCACGCGTCGTCGGGGAGTACGAAGGCGGAGACGATCTCCCGGGGACGGTCGCCCCGGTAGTTGTAGAAGATCGCGGCGTCGCCGTCCTTGACGCGGGAGGAGATCGCATCGACGAGGTTGCGGCCGATCATGGTGGGCGTGATGAACTCATCGCCCGCCATCGAGGGGCCGCTGGGCCGGTCGTAATAGCGCTGCACCGCCTCCTCGGCGCTACGCGCAAAGTGCCGCACGACCTCGCGCGGGCCGTCGTGGCCGACCAGGCAGTCGTAGGCAGCTTTGACCCGCTCCCAGCGGAAATCGCGGTCCATCGCGTAATACCGGCCCATGACCGACGCGATGCGGGCGTCGAACCTCTCCGACCGGACGCTCTGGAGGCGGTCCTCAATCTGCCGGATGAATCCCAGGCCGGTGAACGGCCCCGTGTCGCGGCCGTCGGTGAACAGGTGGATGCACACGCGCTGCTGGCCCATGTCGCGGCAGAGGTCGACCAGAGCGTAGAGATGCGTGAGCAGTCCGTGCACCCCGGCGTCCGACGCGATGCCCATGAGATGGACCGCGGCACGGCTCTCGCGGGCGGCGTGGATGGCTTCGACAAGGGCCGTGGCCGTCTGGAGCTGGCCGCGGCGGCAGACCTTGGTGATCGCCACCGACTCCTGGTCAACGATGCGGCCGGCGCCGATGTTCTGGTGGCCGACCTCGCTGTTGCCCATGGTGCCCTCGGGGAGGCCGACATCCTCGCCGCTGGTCCGCACGAGGGTCATGGGCCAGTCGCGGCGGAGGGCGTCGTCGACGGGCGTGCGGGCGAGCTTTACGGCGTTAAAGGCGTCGTGGTCGGGGTCGGGATTCTCACCCCAGCCGTCGCGGATGACGAGCACCAATGGGGTGTTGCGGGGGGTGGGGGCCATCGCGACACTGTAGCGTCGGGCCCGCGGATTTTTCTGTGCGGTCGATCGTGTCGGCGGTACTCTGAACGCATGGCCCGGATCACCGCCTCGACCGTGAACACCGTGCGGGGGCTCGTCGTGTGGGTGCTGCGGGCGGCGAGCATCGTCCTGCTCGGCGCGGGGGCGTACCTGTTTCTCACGCGCGTGCTCTGGACGCTGGCGAACTCCGTGGCGCCGAACTTTGCGTTCTACAACGAAGGGAGCGAGGT
>JAEYVB010000341.1 GCA_023429345.1 Planctomycetota bacterium | reverse complement strand
ATTCGGCGGGGCCACACCCCGCATGAAGTTCGGCGCGCGCGAGTTCTGGATATTTCAAACGTTCGAGGCAGAGGGGCGGGACGCTACGGAACGAGAGGAGTGGTTCGGGGCCGCCACGAAAACGCTCGCTGAGATACGCGATGGCCCGAACGGGGCGCCGCCGTCGTGGGGACCTCTGCGCGAACTCGCTCGCGGTCGTGGCGAGGTATTGCCACCCTATATTTCGCGGCAGCAGCACGCCCTCGGCTGGCCTTGGCCCTCGATGGCGTACTGGGTAGAGGTCGATTCGCCCAGTTATCGGCTGCAATGGGGCTGGCGTCCGGAGTGGTACGCGCACATGGCTCACAGCAACCGGCTGGCCTTCCCGCTTCGCCCTATCTGGCCGCGCTTCGCCGCAAACTTCGCGTTGTATTGGATCGGCATCGCTGCGGCCTTGTTCGCCATACTACAGGCGCGCCGCCAGATTCGGGTGCGCCGGGGCCGCTGCGCGCGGTGCGCATATCCGATGGCAGGGTTACCCGCGGCCCACTGCCCGGAGTGCGGCTGGAGCCCGCCGAGCAAGCTCCCGTCCCGCCGGGCCGCACCTGCGCGGGCGGGCGGGGCGTCTGGAGTGTGACGGCGACACCGGGCCGCCCGCTCCGGCACGTCCCGGCGGGCGGCGGAATTGTATAAGTGGTTGGCGGGAGGGGGCGGTCGGGAACGGGCGAGGTCGGCTCGGTGCTTTGAAGGGAGGGGGTGCCGGGGGGACCGTAGGTCCCCCTGGCGGCGGCGCACGATGATCGTTTGGCAGCGCACGCTCATTCGCCAGCGCACGGCGATCGTCTTTCAGCGCACGCCCGTCGTCTTTCAGCGCACGATGATCGTGTGGCAGCGCACGGTCATCGTGTATCAGGCGGGGTGGCACCGAGGTCTTTCCGGCGTGCCACCGAGACGGCGGGGTGGCACCGAGGTCTTCCCGGCGTGCCACCGAGATCGGCTCTGCGATCTCGGTGCTCCGGCGTGCGGGGCGGGGGGAGCACCGAGAAACCCGCAAAGCCGGGCATCTTGGTGGCAGGGTTTCACTTTGATCTTGGTGCCACCCCGCCACGGTTTTACTTCGATCTTGGTGCCAACCCGCCCTCGCTCACCTCGGACCCGCGGCCGGAAACTCCCCGAAGTCGTGGTACCCGAACATCTCTAGCTCCGAAGCGTGGTCGCGAGCAAGAGTTCGGAGGTGCTCGAGGCTCGCCCGCCGCATCGCGTCATCGTCCGCCCTGGCCGCGGCCAGCGCCGACACCGGGTGGTCATCCCGCTCCAGCTCCGCGCGCAGGTAATAGGCATCGCCCGCGTGCAGCACCCAACGCCCTTGCGTCCGCACCGCCACGCCGCAGTGCCCGTGCGTGTGCCCGAAAAGCGGGACCAGCAGCGCCTCCGCACCGATCGAGAGCCGCAGCTCCCGCGCCTCGAGCCCGAACCAGTCCCGCGTTGTTCCATTCTCCGCCGCGTGCGCGCGCCAGTCCGGCCCGTGGGCGAACTGCGGCTGGCTGTAGCGCGGGAGCCTCGCCGGCGGCTCGCCGCGGGTGAGGCTCCGGTGCTCCTCCTCCGAGATGTGCACCCGCGCCCAGGGGAAGTCCGCCAGCCCTCCCGCGTGGTCCGGGTCGGCGTGCGTCAGCACGATGTCCCGCACAGCCTCGGGGCGGAGCCCCATCGCCTCGATCTGTCGCAGCGCCGTCTGCGCCTCATCAAACTGAAATCCCGCTGCCTCGATCGCCTCAGTCCCGATCCGCTCCAGCGGCCGGCGCACATCCTCCAGCCCGATCCCCGTATCCACCAGCGCCAGCCCCTCCCCGCGGTCGGTCTCGATGAGCAGGCAATGGCACGCCGCCCGCGGACCCGGCGGCACGTGCAGCGTGCCGCAGTTGAGATGATGCACTCTGGTCACTCGGCTTCTCCACAAAAAGGACCTGTGAATCCTTGGCATGCGTTGGGGGCCGCTCGGGGCGATTGCGCCCGGGCCCTCCTGGAGCTCGACGAGGTGATGAAGCAGACGCTCGCGCCCGACTACGCCGCATCGGGCGTCTGAGCCCGGGCCCTCGGGCGCTGTGGCACCGGAACGGGCCCGTGCCGTAGCATCCCGAATGCCGATCGCCACCCAGAAAATCGCCCCCATGCTCTGGTACGAAGCGAACGCGGAGGAGGCCGCGAGGTTCTACGTCTCGATCTTCCCGAACTCGCGCATCATCGACATTACCCGCTACCCCGAGGGCGCGCCAACCCCCGCCGGGACCGTGATGACCGTCATCTTCGAGCTCGCCGGCCAGCAGTTCACGGCCCTCAACGGCGGGCCGCACGCGAAGTTCAACGAGGCCATCTCCCTCGTCGTCACCTGCGAGGACCAGGCCGAGCTCGACCGCTACTGGGATGCGCTCACCTCCGGCGGCGGCGCTGCCGTTCAGTGCGGCTGGCTCATGGATCGGTTCGGCCTCCGCTGGCAGATCGTCCCGGCCATCCTCCCCGAGCTCGCCAAGGGGCCCAACGGGGACAAGGTCCTGCACGCCGTTTGGCAGATGGTCAAGCTCGATATCGCGCAGCTCAAAACCGCGGCCGCGGGCCGCTAGAACACGGGCATCCGGCCGGGTGGCGCCGCTCTTCTCGGACCCAAAGTCGGCCCGGAATCCGTCCGATAGTGAGAGGTGTTCCCCGCGTTCACCCTCTACCTGACGCTGGCCTTCTGCTCGCTCGGCATCGGCCTCGCCGTGGTGCGCTACGACCTATACGACCGCGAGCCGTGGCCCCTGATCCTCGGCGCGATCGGCCTGGGCGCCCTCGGCATGATGGCGTCGTACTACGTCGAGGTCGGCGCCATCGAGTTCATCCACGGCCGCGGCCTGCCCTTCGGCTACACCGGGCTCGCGTTCCTCGCTGGCGTTGTCGAGGAGGTCTTCAAGGCGCTCGGCGTCCTCGTCATCGTGCTCGCGGCGCGGAGGCATTTCAACGATCCGCTCGATGGACTCATCTACGGGTCCTTCGTCGGCCTGGGCGCCGCGATCGAGGAGTCGGCCGCCCTCATCGCCGGGCAGGTGCACCTCCGCTCGCTCCCCGCGACCGAGCCCGTCCGCCTCGTCGGCCACCTCATCATGGGGGGGATCGGCGCCTTCGGGCTGGGGCTGCTCACGATGCGGCACAGCTCCGCGCACATCGCCGCGGCCGGCTCGCTCGCCGCGGCCGTCGCCCTGCACATCGCCTGGGACCTGGCCGCCTTCGATCAGCTCGAAAGCGGCCCGCCGCTGACCTTCTCGCAGACGCTCATCCCCGTGCTGCTTATGCTCCTGGGCATGCTGATCTACCGCCGGCTCGCGTCGGTGGGCGCGCGGCTCACGCGCGAGCACCGGCGCGTGCGAAACCCGCGCGCGTGGGGCCCGTCGGCCTGAGTCACATCGACATCAGGCCCCGCGTCACCCCCTGCACCACCAGGAACGCGTACAGCCCCGACACCAGGTCGTCCAGCACGACGCCCCATCCGCCGGGCAGCTTCTGGATCCTGTAGGCGGGGAACGGTTTGAGGATGTCCAGGATCCGGAACACGACAAAGGCGAATCCCACCCACAGCACCATGGGCCAGAAACCGCTCATCGCGGCCGCGGGCATCCCCATCAGGGTCAGGGCCATGCCGGCCGTCTCATCCGCGACCACGTGGGAGGGATCCTTGCGTCCGAAGCGTTGCTCAGCGCCCGGGCCCAGGTAGGCGCAGACGATGAAGAACCCGACGATGACTCCGGCCATGATGAGGTTGTAGACGAGTGCATTCTCCGCCGGCCCCACGCCCGCCAGCACGAGGACCGCCGCCAGCGCGCACGGCGGCAGCGAGCCCCACGTCCCCGGCGCCGGCCGCAGAAACCCCAGGCCGAACGTGGTGATCCACAGCGTCTCCATGGGCGTGAGCCCCTCGTGCGACGGCGGGCCGCCCAGACCGTCCGACCGCAGCGCGATGACCGCCCGCATGATGTAGGGCACCCCCGACCATGCCGTTACCACCACCGTACCCCAGGCGAGCACACGGATGAGGTAGTGCGCCCAACCCGCCCGGTCCTCGTGCAGGAAATGCACCAGCACGAGCACCGCCGGTACGGTGAGCGACTGGAGCACCATCTTCCACTTGCCGCTCGCGGTCGCGGCGAACGACACCCCCCGTCCCTCGACGGCGGCGCGGAGGCTCGTCACCAGGAGTTCGCGTCCGAGGATCACCACCGCCATCCACGGCAGCACGCCCGACACCTGCGCCCCCCGGTGGGCGAAGGCCGGACCCGCGAGGAACACGAAGGCCCCGATCACCAGCAGCTTGTCCGCGAAGGGGTCCATGATCCGCCCGAACGCGCTCACCACGCCCCAGCGGCGGGCCAGGTACCCGTCGACAAAGTCCGTCGCCGCCCCGACGGCAAAGAGCACGGCCGCCCCCACGAGGTGCCAGTCCACGCCGGCCCCGCCCAGCAGCGGCGACCGCGCGTACGACCAGAGGCTCAGGACGATGAAGAACGCCACTGCCCAGGCCAGGCGCGACAGGGTCAGGATGTTGGGGATGTGCCGGCGGAAGTCGGTGGCGGGTTCGGGCATCGCGGGCAGATGGTACCACCGCCCGAGTTCGGCGAACGGGCTCTTTCTAGTCGCTCGTCGATGCCAGCCCGATGACCTGCGAGCCGCTCGCCTGCGCCTGCCACTCCTTGTCCTTGGGGACCGGCTTCAGGCGACCGTTCTGCACGACCAGGATGGGCGTCGATCCGACGGCCGGCCCGGTCCAGACCGTGAGCGAGAGCGTGCCCGCGCCCAGTTTGGCCAGCGCATCCCGCAGCGTATAGTCGGGCGCGGCCACCGGAAGGCCCGAGAGGTCCGCATCCTCCGTGCGGGCCTGCTCCACCGTCGGGCGCGACCAGCGGAACGCCGAGCCCGGCCCGAACTGCTCCAGCGCCCAGCGCGCCACCACGCCGTCCACATCGCTGTTGTCGGTCGCCGCGAAGACCATGCCGATCTGCGGCGTGAGCACGACCTCCTGGAGCCACCGCGAATCGGTCGCATCCCCCTGGTACGCGGCCAGCCCGGCGTCCCGCGCCAGCGCCACGTTCGCGGCGTTGCTGTCGACGAGCACCACCGGGATCTTCAGCCCCGAGAGGATCGACCCGAGCTGCCGCCCGAGCGCATGGCCGCCGACGATGAGCAGGCCGTTCGGCGGGCCCGCCCGGACCCGCAGCAGCCTGGCGACGGGCGCTGTGAAGACGCTCGTGATCGTCACCGTGACCAGCACCACCAGGATCAGGAGCGACTCCAGTGTCCGGGCGTGGGCCGTCATCGTCGCGGCGGCCGCGGCCACCTCCGGGGATGCGTCCGCGCCTGGGCCGTACACGCGAACGATCTCGGTCGCCACGATCGAGGCCAGCGACACGGCCACGATCCCGCGCGGCGCCATGAACGAGGCCATCAGCCGCTCGCGGAGCGAAAGACCGCCGCGGAGCGTGCCGAGGAAGATGGACGCCGGGCGGGCCACGAAGATCAGCCCCGCGACGAAGAGCACCTCACCCACGCCGATCTGGGT
>JAEYVB010000323.1 GCA_023429345.1 Planctomycetota bacterium | reverse complement strand
GGAATCGGGATCGCGGGCGGGGTGTTCGGGACGATGGTGGGAGTGGCGGGATCGCGGCTGCGGACGCCGAAGCAGTTCGCGGCGCTGCGGGCGTTCATGCTGGCGTGCGCGGGGCTGGGCGCGATCGCGTTTGCGCTCGGGGCGGTGGGGCTCGCGCTGGGGCAGCCGTACCACGTGTGGTACCCGCTGCTTCTGTTCGGCGGGATGTTCGTGGTGCTGACGCTCGTGATCCTGCCGCAGTTGCGCAAGCGGCTCCGGGCGTGGGACCAGCGGCGGATGCAGGGGGCGGAGCTGCGGCAGGGGTGAGCGTCGAGAGATCGGCACGGCCCTTGTAGCACCCGGGGAGGCTCGCTTCTGGTACACCGGGGCATGAACGGGAACTTTGCGTCCGGCTCGGCATCACACGGTGGCATGCGGAGCGTCATTCTCCTTTGCTGTGCATTGGTCACGATGGCCCTTGCGGCCGCGGCCGCCCGGGCTCAGCCCCCGCAGGTCGAGGCCGCCTTCGCCCGTCGGACGGTCGAGCAGGCGCTGCGGGAGTCGATCGAGAAAAAGCGGATCCTGGTGATCTTTCTGAACGCCGGGACGCCGGCGCACCGCCTCGTCGAGCAGAACACGCTCCCGAATCGCACCCTGGAGGCCTGGATGCTCTGGCACGGGGTCGGCGTGAATCTGGACCGCACGGAGGACCCGCGGGGCTACGCGTTTGTCACCCATGCGCTGCGCGCGGGCGGGTTCCGGGTGCCGTTCGAGACCTTCCCCACCTTCGTGATGTTCAAGGACGGCAAGTTCGTCCGTTCCTACCCGGACGCCACGTTCCACGGGTTTCTGTGGGAAGCCACCATGATCGGGGGGCCGCCGTCGGCCGAGACGTTCTACCCCAAGGTCACGCAGGTTCTCTTCAACCTCGACTTCCTGATGGAGAAGCTCGCCGCGACCGATCCGATCTGGACGCTCGCGCACACCGAGAAAAACCCGGTGCCCGAGCGGCCCGCGCCACCGCCGCCCCTCTTCGCGGAGGATGACGGCCTCGCCGTCCCCATCGAGGAGCCCGCTCCCGGGTCCGACCCGTTGACGCTGCTGGAAGACGCCCGCGGCTCGCTCAAGGACGGCGCGTTCT
This sequence comes from Planctomycetota bacterium, assembly GCA_023429345.1. Taxonomy (GTDB): domain Bacteria; phylum Planctomycetota; class Phycisphaerae; order Phycisphaerales; family UBA1924; genus JAEYVB01. Next base: position 1,566 of record JAEYVB010000323.1, on the reverse strand, counting down.
CGCACGCCATCGGCCTGTACACCTATCTCTACGAACGGGGGCAGACGCTGGAGCCCGCGCTGCGGCCCGCCCTGCTCTCGTTCATCGCCGAGGATGCCGCGGAGCTCGTGCGCACGGAGCCGCAGGCACGCCGGCGGATCGAGGCGCTGCGGCAGCGGCTGGGGGACCGCTTCCTCTGGTGGCAGTATCCCGACTTCGTCGAGTGGATGGCGCTCACCGAGATCGTGGCCGCGGAGGGGGAGAACATCACGCTCCTGCTCTCGGTCCTGCACGACGAGCAGGAGGCGACAATGCTCCCCCGCGCCGAGCTGGCGGCGTTCAACTCGATTATCGAGCTGGACCGCTTCACGCGTCCTTCCGAGGTGACACGCGAGGATCTCGACTACTTCCGGAAGGTGGCGCGGGCCACGGACTCGGCGAAGCCGGTCTCGGCGCCCGCCGCGGAATGGGCCGAGGCCATCGCCTTCCGCAGGAGCCTGGTCATCGACTACGGCTGCCGCCTCTACGCCGCGCTCCTCCTCAAGGGCCGCGAGCGGGAGGCCACGGACATCGCCGCCGTCGTGATCGCCAAGGGCGGCAACCCCGGCCTGGCCCGCCTTTCGCTCGTCACCACCGCGCTGGCGGCGCGGGTCCCCTATCGCGAGCAGTTCGCGGCCTGGGCCCGAGAGGCGGCCGAGCACGGCCAGGCGCGCCCCTGGCTCACCGCGCGCCTCGCTCGATGAACCTATCCCTGCTCGCGGGGCATGGCGTCAGGGTCCGAGGCGTTTACTCAGGATCACGCTCCGGTAGTTGGTCACATCCCATCGGACGTGCTCGACAAAGCGGTAGCCGCGGCGCTCGTACAGGCGGATGAGGTGCAGGGCGGACTCGGCGGTGTCGCAGGCGATCTCGCGAGCGCCGGCCGCGCGGGCGGCGTCCTCGGCCCAGCGCAGGAGTTGGCCGCCGATGCCGCGGCCCTGCAGGGCAGGATCGACGGCGAACTGGCCGAAGCAGGCGACACCCTCGCGCTCGTACCACGGGGCGCCGCTCGCGAAACCCGGGCGGATGGCGGTGATGGTGCCGATCAGGCGGCCGCTCTGCACGGCGACCGCGCACTGGCAGCCGGGGCCGGCGGCGCGTTCACGCGTGGTCGCCTCGTCCTGGTGGGAAGCGAGGTAGAGGAGGCCGCGGTCCGCCAGCGCGGCGTAGGCGCGGTGGAGCACGCCGGTGAGTTCGGCGAGGGAGTCGTGCGGGGCGAGCGGTCGGATCAGTATCGGGGGTTCCGCGGCGGGCATGCGGTTGCAGCCTACCCGTCAGCGGGGCCCGGCCGCTTCCTGACGGATGCCGAAGCGGTCGCGGATCTCGCGTTCGGCCTGGAGCCAGTCGGACTCAGCGTTACCCCCCCACTGCTGACCTTCTCCCGCGGCGCGGGTGCGGTGCAGGAAGATCTCGTAGGCCCGGGCGCGGACGGCCTCTGTGAGCCAGCGGCCGGTGGGCGGCGGGATGTAGTCGGTTGTTTCGACGCTGTGCGCCCGTGGGTGTCGCATCGTGGGCTCCGACTGGAACTGTCTGCGCGCGGGGGCCGGG
>JAEYVB010000297.1 GCA_023429345.1 Planctomycetota bacterium | reverse complement strand
CCATCCGGCCCCCACGCCGCGCACCCGCCCCCGCGTTCACCGCCCCCCCGCCTCACGCCGCACGCGCCGCCGCGGCCGCGGGCATCACCGCCCCCAGGTTCACGCGGCACACGCAGATGCTCCCCTGCCGGGAGCCGCGGCGGGCGGTGATCGTGTACTCCGCCCACGGGCTGCCCGCGGGGAGCGTCTCATCGGTGAAGTGTCTCACGCCGGTAGCGCCCAGGAACTGCCAGGCCCGGCCCGGCGTCCGCCGCTGCACGAGGTAGGTCACGTTGCGGCTCCCGCGCGGCTGCTTGCAGCGCCAGCGGATGGTCAGGGCACCGAACTGATCGAGCTCGCACCCGGTGTACCGCGGCAACCCGGGCGGCGGCAGGGCCGAGGGAGATTCGGGCGGCGGGATCTTCGCCGCGGTGTAGACCGAGTTCCCCTGCCCCGAGACCCGCGCGTGGAGTTTGATCGCATCGATCGCGGTCGATGCAGCGCTCCGGGTATCGCCGAGCGCGTTCTTGAGGGCCCACGTCGCCGCCTCCGCCGCGTTGCGCGCCTCCTGCGCGGCCCGGTACGCATCCCGCGCACGGTCCGCGGCCAGCGCTACCTGCTCCACCTGCTGCTCGCTGAGCCCGATCGCGCCGGGGTGCTGCTCCCACACCTCGGCGTGGCTCTGCAGAAAGCCGATCAACGCCGCGTAACGCTCCGGGAGGATGGCCATGATGCCCCTGCATCGGCCCAGAACGCCCCGCGCTTGAGCGCGGATGCGGGAGAATCGCGCCCGAGCGCCAAAGCCGCGGCCGCAAACGGCAAATCCGTGCCCGCGGGCGCGGGGACCGTGCGCCCGGATGCCCCACGCCCGCCCCCGAACGCCGCGCCAGCGCGCACAAACGCGGCATCCGTGCGCGCGGATGGCGCGTTCGTACTTATCTGAGAGCCTCACGCGACAACATTGTGCCCGCATCAAACCGCTGCCCAGAGCGTCGGGTGGCGAACAGCGTCATTCGAACATCGACAACCCAGCCGCCTTCGTCCGAAGCAGAACGAATCCGGATCTCGGAGTATTGAGTGAGGCTGCTTCGATCATCATGCTTGACAGAAGCGCCGGTCGTCGGTCTACTAGAGCCGCAGTCACCGATCAGGAGAGAACGCGATGAAAGAGGTCCTCGCACCCGTGACGCTCGCTCTCGCATGCGCGTCGGGTCTGGCTCAGCCGCTCTACGTCGCGCAGCCGCTTCTCGGTCCTTCCGGCGCATCGGGATGGGTGCCCACACGAATCAGCCCGAACGGGCGGTACGTAGCGGGGTATGCAGACTTCCCCGGAAACGTGCGGCAAGCAATCGTGTGGGACAATTTGGTGCCCACGAATCTCGGGACGCTGGGGGGGACCCAAGCGGTTGCGAGAGATGTGAACGATTCAGGACTGGTCGTAGGCGAATCAAAGACTTCCGGCGATGCGGAAACGCGGGGCTTCGCTTGGAACGGATCGATGCACGCGCTTCCGGGCTACGCGGGGGCGCAGGTGGGTTCGAATGCGTTCGCTGTGACCAATGGCGGGGCCATCGTGGGATCAGCTCTCGGGGGGACATACGGTGATCGGGCGTGCGCCACGCGGTGGACACTGAGCGGCGCTACTCCTGGTGCGCCGTTCAACATCCACATCGAAGCAGGACTGCCGACGGGGACCGCGTGGACGAACTCAAGCCACGCATTTGATGCATTTGACGGAGGGCCGGTGGTTGGCGGGCATACGTATACATCGTCGATCCAGTCCTTCAGTTGGAAGCCGGGAAGCGTTTACAGTGGCAACCTTTCACCGGATTGGGCCGACATTCGCGCCGTAAACGATAACGGTGGTTACGGCCTGCGATTCGCGGTCGGGGGCTCAACCTTCATCAACTACGTATTCGAGAACTCGCATCTTGGTCTGCTGACCGGCCAGATTCGTCCGGGCGGGAAGCTCACGCTGTTGAACTTCTCTCCGACCGGCGTCAACAGTTTCGGTGTTGCAGTAGGCAACCAATCGGCAGTTGCGATGGAATGGCGGAGCGGTGCGACTCGCACGCTCGACTCCGCGCTCGTGCCCGGCCAGGGTTTGGGTGGTCCTATTGTGCACGCCGGCGGCATCAACGACGCGGGACTCATTCCGGTTGCGAGCAGCACGCCGAATGGCTATCGGGGTTTCGTCTTGATTCCCGACCAGCTGCCTGATCCCCCCGGGCCAGCGTCGACGATCGTGTTCGATTCCGGCCCGGCGAACAAGGTTTCCTGGCAGGGTCAAGACATATACCTTGGCGTCGGAACCGGCAACACTCCCACGCAGCCCCAGCGTTGGCTCGCGCAGCCCTTTGCTATCACCGAAGCTGTACAAATCGACGAGATCGTTGTCGGCGGATACACATCGGGACCGCTTCCGACGGCCTTTGGATGGACAATATATAGCCGTACTGGGTCCCAGCGCCCGGAGCCACAGTACGCGGTGCTGAGCGGATCATCTCCTTTCCAGCACGGCATGCAGGACTTTCGAGTTCCCGCCTCCAACGGCTCGGCTTTGCTTTTCGGGTTTCCGGCAGCGGGCATGTTGCCACCCGGCGAGTACTATCTCGCCGTGTACGCTGATCAGTCGGCGAGCCCCGGCCAAACCGCGTTGTTCGGCTGGACGATCAACGCCCAACTCGATCCTGTATTGGGGAACACCCCCATCGTTCTGAGCGACAGCCAGGGGCCTTTTTTCTGGCGTTCCGAATCGCTGCCCAGCCCCGGGTTTATTCGTGCGGACAACTGCTCACCTGCCGGGTGTTATGCGGTGAGCGTCGCTCCCCATGTCGGATACGGCCCGCCTGTCCAGGATCCGCAGTATCTGACGACCGCTTCGTTCATGATCCTGGCGCGGCCCGTCTCGCACGACTGTTACCCGAACTGCGACGATAGTACGGTGGCGCCTGTGCTGAACGTGGCTGATTTTGGATGCTTCCTGCAGAGGTTTGCGTCGGCAGACCCCTACGCCAACTGCGACGGCAGCACCCTCGCGCCTGTTCTGAACGTGGCCGACTTCGGCTGCTTCCTGCAGAAGTTCGCCGCGGGTTGCCCCTGATCAGTGATGGTGCTCATGGCTGCTGCTTGCCGTGAGCACATGACCTCGAAGCCGCCGTTCCTGCGCTACGTCAGGACGTCAGCACAACGGCATCATCCATGAATCAGCCTTCCCTCCGCCGCCAGCGCCGCCTCGTGCAGCGCCTCGTGCATCGTCGGGTGGGCGTGCATGGTGACGATCAGCTCCTCGGTCGTCGCCTCCAGCCGCCGCGCCAGCGTCATCTCCGCGATCAGCTCCGTCGCCTGGTCCCCCATGATGTGGGCGCCCAGAATCTCCCCCCGCGGGAGGCCGCGGATGATCTTCACCATCCCCTCCTGGTGGGCGGCGGCGATGGCCCTGCCGTGGCTCTGGAAGGGGTAGCTGCCTACCGCGTAGTCCTTGCCCTTGACCAGGCCGTCGGCGATGAGCTTCTGCTCCGTGAAGCCGACGCTGGCGACCTGCGGGAGGCAGTAGGTGCACCCGGGGATGACGGAGTAGTCGATGGGGATGGGCTCGTGGTGCTGCTTCTCGTTCTTGGCGCGCCACGCCATCCGCTCCACGCAGATGATCGCCTCCTCGCTCGCCACGTGCGCCAGCCACGGCGGGCCGATCACATCCCCGACCGCGTACAGGCCCTCGACGCTCGTCGCGTAGTCCACCGGCTGGTTCGTCGTCACGCCCGGGCGGAAGTCGGTGACGATGTGCCCCTTCTCGAGCTTCAGCCCCAGCTTCTCATCGCACAGCCCGTCCGTGCGGCCCACCACGCCGATCGCCAGCAGCACGCGGTCGGCCTCCAGCGTCTCCTTCCTGGAATCATCCGCCTTGCCGTCCTTGAAGGGCGCCACCGTCACCTGCACGCCCTTCCCCGTCTTCTCCACCGCCGTCGTCGTCGTCGAGGTCCGGATCTCCATCCCCGCCTTCTTGTAGTGCCGCTCCAGCGCTGCCGAGATGTCCTTGTCCTCCACGGGGAGGATCCGGTCCAGCATCTCGACCACGGTCACCTTCGTCCCCATGCTGTGGTAGAAGTAGGCAAACTCCATCCCGATCGCGCCGGCGCCGACGATGATCAGCTTCTCCGGCCGCGTCTTGTTGTACATCGCCTCCCGCGCGCCCCAGATCCTGTCCCCGTCGAACTTCGCGAACGGCAGGTCCCGCGCCACGCTCCCCGTCGCGATCAGCACGTTCGTCGCCGTGATCGTCTCGATCGTTTTCCCCGGCTTCGCCGGCGCCGAGGTCAGCTCCTCCTGCACCTGGCACTCCTGGACCTCGATCCTGCAGGGCGTCGAGCCCTTGCGGCCCGACACCACCTTCGCGTTCCCCACGAAGTGCGTGATCTTGTTCTTCTTGAAGAGGAACTCGATCCCCTTGTTCAGCTTCCCCGCCACATCGCGGCTGCGGCCGATGACCTTGTCCCAGTCGAGCTCCGGCTTGCCCGACATCTTCAGCCCCCAGAACTCCGCCTTCCCCAGCTTCTCCATCAGCTCCGCGTTGCTCAGCAGCGCCTTGCTCGGGATGCACCCCCAGTTCAGGCACACGCCCCCCAGCTTCGCCCGCTCGATGCACGCCACCGACATCCCCAGCTGCGCCGCCCGGATCGCCCCGACGTACCCGCCGGGCCCGCCCCCGATGACGACCAGATCGAAGTGCTTTGCGTTGCCCGACGGTGCTGCTGATTCGGCCACTGTTTGTATCCTCTGTTTCACCCCGCCCCGACGGGGGGCGGCGGGGGGCCCGAGTATAGGAAGGGCCTCCGAAGCCGTGCGGATCACCGCGCGCCGCGGGCTGACAGCGCAGCACAACCGGCCGCCCGACCCCATCCTCAGTGTCGCCACTTCAACGGACTTCTTCGGCGTCCCCCTCCGGCGGAGCCCCCGCCGGCGCTAAAGGCGCGCGGACCACGCCGAGCGGCAGCAGCTCCATCTCCACGGTGAAGTACTCCGGCTCGAGAAACGCTCCGGGCGTCGCCCGGAGGTACGGGTCCCGCGGGTGCCGCAGGAGTTCGTACGGAAAGCTGAACGTCATTGTGACCGAGCCGTCGCTCTCCACCCGCGCCGCCGCGCTGCCGTGCCCCGGGCCCCCGTCGAGCACGCCGAAGCGCCCGCGGTTCGGCACCGCCTCCGCGATCGGGTCATCCGCCGCGGCCGTGAGGTACAGGTTGCAGAAGTCCGGATCGATGCCGCAGTAGGTCAGGTCCGTCGGCATGTAGCGGAAATGGATGAGCGCCGTCCCGGTGTCGGGCTCCACCGGCTGGTTCATGCGCACGCCCCGGAGCTCGACGGTGATCCGCCCATTCTCCGCGAGCCCGTCAAAGAACAGTTCCGAAGGGACTTGCTTCGAGACGCCCACCCGGACGATCGCCCCCCTCGGGTGCCCCAGGCACTTGTCCAGCCGCGATCCCCCGAGCCCCAAATACACATCCACCTGCGGCCCAAGCGCCGACCGATCGCCCCGAGACCGGTACGCCCGCTCCCCGCTCATCCGCACCGGCGGCCCCGCCGCCGTCTCCCACGACACCGTCACCCGCGGCCGGAACGCCGTATCCGCCAGCAGGAGGGCCGGCCGCGCCGCCTCGCCATTCCCCGTCCCCGGCTGCGCCGCCGAGCCCGCGCCGGCGCACAACCACCCAGTCAGAAACAGACCTGCCAGCATCGCCGCCGCGTGTCGCACGCCCAAGCATCCGGCTTCCACCCGGCCGATGCTTCAGGGATACGACCCCGCTTTGCGCGGCAGACGCCCGGGCCCCCCGCCCCGCCCCGCTTCATGCATGAACCCAAAGTGGGGTCATACTGAGAATGCGGGGCGAGCCCCGCGCGAGGAGGACCGCCCATGAAGACCGCGGCGGGAGTGCTGCTGGCCGCGGCCGTGCCGGCCTTCGCCCAGACGCAGTTCCAGCCGCTCGGCTACCTCAGCCTCCCCGGCGGCCCCCCGCAGGACACCTTCGCCCGCGCCGTCTCGGGCGATGGGCTGGTCGTCGCCGGCAACGCGCAGAGCGCCAGCGTGATCTTCCTCTGGTCCCCGGCGCAGGGCATGACGGCGGTCGGCAACCCCGGCGGGAGCTACTTCCGTCCGCAAGCGCTCTCCCACAACGGCCGCGTGCTGGTCGGGAACGATCTCTCCGCCTGGCGCTGGACCGCCGCCGGGGGCTGGGAGTTCCTCCCGAGCCTCGGCGTCGGCGAGACCCACGTCGCCGGCCTCTCCGCCGACGGCCTCCGCGCCGCCGGCACCGTCTTCAACCCCGTGCAATCAGAAGCCGTGTTCTGGGAGGGCGCCGCCC
>JAEYVB010000228.1 GCA_023429345.1 Planctomycetota bacterium | reverse complement strand
GCGGTGAGAAGGTTGGACGTTCTGCGTTCATGTCAAAGGGTCAAATCGCAAAGGGCCAAACAGCTAATCAACGCAGGAGGCCTTCCATTTGCCATCTGGCGCTTTGCCATTTGGCCATTTCCTCTACCACCAGAGCCAGAGGCGGAGTTGGTCGCGGATGCGGCGGGTGCCGATCCAGAGGAGGGAGCGCTCGCCGGTGTCGAACTTGGCGAGCCCTTCCATTCCGGGGCGGAGCCATACTGCGGAGGTCGGCAGGACGCCGCGGACCTCAAAGGCGTTCTGGCCCTCCTTGGGCTGGGAGAGGGGCACGATCCGTTCCACGGCGAACTCGAAGCCGCGGTTGGGGAAGGCCTTGGTGATGATTTCGCCGGCGGTGGGCTGGCCGTGTGTGGCGTCGCGGAGGAGGCCGATGTCGCGGTCGCTGACCCGGGCGATGACGGTCATCGAATCGAGCGGCGCGATCTGGAAGAGGGCATCGCCGAGGCGGGCGGTGGCGCCGACCTTGTCCTTGATGTCGCCGGCGATGATGGTGCCGTCGATGGGGGAGGTGAGCCGGGCCTGCTGGAGCTTGAGCTCGGCAAAGCGCATCTGGGCGTCGGCACCGCGGGCGCGGGCCTCGGCCTGGGAGGCCTCGTTGTGGCGGTCGTTGAGGCGGTAGAGGTCGGCCTCCTTCTCGGCGGCGATCTTCTGGTTGAGGGCGTTGAGGCGCTGGAGCTCCCACTCGTCGGTGTCCATCTGCACCAGGAGGTCGCCCTTGCGGACGACGCGGCCGGGCTCGATGCCGTCGGGGACGCTCGCGATGTGGCCGTCGAAGGGGACGGAGATGATGTGCTTGGCCCGGGCCTCGAGGGCCATCGGGGCCTCGATCCGGTAGGGGACGCGGACGAAGGTGACGAGGATGGCCGCGGCCATGACGAGGAGGCCGACGAGTTTCCACGCGGTGTGCTTGGGGCCGACGAGCCATTCGCCGGCCTTGATGGTGGAGGCGTAGGCGCGCTTGGCGAGGGTGCGGTCGTCGGAGCGGCGGACCTTGAGGATGGGCGCGATAAGGTCCATCGAGGCCTGGATGAGCTCGACGGAGGCGATATCGGCGGGGCCGGCGGCGGTGGACTCGATGGTGAGGACGCCGACGACCTCGTCATCCACGCGGAGCGGGAGGGAGATGATCTTCAGGCGGGCATCGGCGCTGGCGAGCTCGCGGTGGGAGTGGGTGATGGCCTGGGAGAGCAGGACATCGGCGGGGGCGCCATCGCTCGCGGTTGCGGGGGGCGGCGGGTAGAGGACCGGCTGCTCCTGGTCGAGGCACTCGTCCATCGCGGCCTCGAGCTTCTGGACCATCGCCATGCGGCGGTCGATGTTCTCGGTGTCGCTGACCGCGACGGCCCGGACCGCGCCCGAGGCGCCGATGCCGTGGATCCAGCCCATGGCGACGCGGTCGGCGCGGATCTGGCGGGCCAGGTCGTTGACGAGCTGGATGGAGGCGCCCTTGAAGCTGGGGGCGGTGTTGATGGAGGCGATGAGTCGCGCGGCGAGGTCGAGCGCGGCGGTGCTCTGCCGGGTGCGGCGGAGCTGCTGGCGGGCGGCGTGCAGAGCGGCGTAGCCGGCGAGGACCTCGACCATGGCGATGGTGGTCTGCATCGCGGCCTTGGAACGCTTGTCGATGAGGAGGGTGACGACGGCGCGGGGCGTGACGCCCTGGTCGTTTGCGGAGGCCTGCACCGGCACGCCGATGATGTAGCCCTTCTCCTGGTCGCCGTAGAACGCTCCGGACCCGCTCTCGAGGCCGTAGACACCCACCTGGCCGCTCTCGGCCACGCCGCGGGCGGCGTTCCGGGCCTCGGCGGGGAACTCCAGCGGCGGGGGCTGGTTGGCAGCGCTGCCCCCCGCGGGGAGGGGCCAGGCGAACATCACCCGCGGCTCACGGGCGGCGGCGTCCTCGGTCTCCCGCTCGACGGCGAAGAGCACGGCCTGCCTGGCGCTCGACACCTGGCCGAGCACCGCGACGAGGCGCGCGAGGAACGTCGCATCATCGGGCGCGGTCTGCTGGAGCTCCGCGATGATGCGCTGCCAGCCGGGGGCCTTGAGACTCGATTGGTCGATCACGGGACAGCTCCGCCCTGGGCCACCGGCTCCTGCGCTTCGACGATGCGCCCGGCCCACGCGCCCTCGGGGGCGGTGAAGCGGACCCAGGCGGTCGTGCCCGAGGGCCAGTCCTTCGGGTTGTCCAGCTCAACCCGCACCCGGCGGGTGTCGGCGCCGAAGTCGGCATCGGGCGCCACTTCGACCACCTCGCCGATGTGGACCGCCGGGGCGCCCGGGAGGTCCAGGAGCACCCACGCCTTGTCGCCGGGCTTGGTGCCGAGGTTGAGCGTCTGATGCGTCTTGGGGGTGACGTCGATCCACAGGGGGTTGGTCGCGACGATGCGGACCACATCCTCGGTCTCCCGCTTGACCTCGCCGACATCGCAGGAAACCTTGTCGACGCGACCGTCGAAGGGGGCGGTCATGGAGTAGCGGTCCAAAGCTGCGCTCCGGAGCTGGTACTGGAGCGTCTGGCGGGCCAGGTTGAGGCGGGCGATGTCGAGCTCGACCTTCCGCACGGCGAGGGTGGTCATGGCGCGGGCGAGGTCGAGTTTGTTGCTGCCGCCCTTGTTCTTGGCCTCGAGCTGCGCGTCGTACTCGACCTGGGCCTGGTCCAGGGTGGCCTGGGCTCTCTGGACTTCCAGGTCCGATTCGGCGGCGATCTTCTCCAGGTCGCGCTGGAAACGGGCCTCATCGTCGCGGCCGCGGACCAGGAGGTCGCCCTTCCTGACGCTCTGCCCGCCGCGGACGAGGACCTCCGCGATCTCGATCGGGAAGCTGAAGCTGAGGGTGGAGTCGCGGCTGGGCCGGGTGAAGCCCTTCACCTCCGAAAAGGTGGGCGCCAGGGCGGAGATGGAGATGGGAGCCTGGGGCTGGCCGGTTTCCGGGGTGTTTGCCTGAGTCTGCACCCGAGCAAAGGCCGCACCGGACGCGATGGCGAGGCACGCGGCCGCACCCGCGAGAGATAAAGAGGGCTTCATTGCATGACTATAGAGGCGGTTGGGCTTGTTGGTTCTCGGTCGGGTGTCGGCGGGGTGTGGGTGAGGCAGATCGGCCCGCGCCGCCCTATCCTCCGGGCTCCCCAAGGCTTGGAGCTCCCCCTATGTCGCAGGTCGTCCAGGGCAAGGTCGTCGTCGTCACTCCCCCGGCCCAGCGGCTCGCCCTCGACGGCGGGACGCCGGTCTCCGCGACGCCCATCCCCTTCATGTCGACAGCCCTGAGCGAGGCGGATATCGCCGCGGCCACGGCGGTGCTGAAGTCGGGCATGCTGCGGGCGGCCAAGAAGTGCGAGGAACTGGAGCAGCGGTTCGCGGCCCTCTCCGGGGCCCGGCACGCGATGACCTGCGCCAACGGGACCTGCGCTCTGCAGCTGGCCTACGAGCCGCTCTTTGAGCGGGGTGATGATGTGCTGGTGCCGGCGTGGAGCTACATCGCGACGGTGGCGATGGTGGTCGCCCGGGGCGGGAACCCGATCTTCGTCGATGCCGACCCCGGGACGTACCAGATCGACGTCGCGGATGCGGCGCGGAAGGTGACGAGCCGGACGCGGGCGATCGCGGCGACGCACCTCTACGGCTGCCCGGTGGATATCGCGGCGGTGCAGGCGCTGGCCGCAGCGCACAACCTGCGGGTGATCTACGACGCGGCGCAGGCGCACCTGTCCACGTACAAGGGCAAGGGGATCGGTGCGTACGGGGATGCGGTGACGTACTCCTTCTACGCGACCAAGAACCTGGGCACGGGCGAGGGCGGGCTGATCAGCTGCAACGACGACCAGCTGGCCCGCAAGATCCGGCTGCTGCGCTCGCACGGGGAGACGGACAAGTACCTGCACGAGAGCGTGGGGTACAACTACCGGATGAACGACATCACGGGGGCGATCGGCTGCTCGCGGCTGGACCGGCTGGCGCAGCAGACCGCGCGGCGGCAGCAGATCGCGGCGCGGCTGGACGAGGTCCTGGGCACGGTCGAGGGGATCACGCCGCCGAAGACGACCGAGGGGGCGACGCCGGTCTTCCACCTGTACGTGGCGCAGATGGACCCGGCGCAGTTCACCTGCACGAGGGATGAGTTCGCGAGCGCGCTGAAGGCCGAGGGGGTCCCGACGGCGATCCACTACCCGCGCCCGCTGACGCGGCAGCCGGCCTTCGCCCCCTGCGTGCAGGGCCGCGATCCCGCCACGCCCGTCTCCGAGGCGCTCTCGCAGCGGGTGTTCGCGCTGCCGATGCACCACGACCTCACGGAGGCGCAGGTGGAGCAGATCGGCGAGGCGGTGCGGAAGGTGGCCGCGGCGTACCGGCGGTAAGGGATCGGCTAGTTCTCGGCGCGCTCCCGCGGGTAAAGCACCGGCGGCCAGAGGATCAGGTCGCCCGGCCTGGCCTTGTGGCGCTCGTTGGGCGGGAAGCGCCGGAACACCGCGTGGTCCGGGTCCGGCGGTGTGCCGCCGTCGTCGTCGTTGTCGGAGCCGAGCGCGTAGAGCACCGGCGCTCCGTCAATGATCCGGTATCGAAGCGGCCCGCCATCGAAGGTATCGACAGGCAGACTCGATAGGTACTTGGGGATGAGCTCCTGCAGCGCATGCGGGTAGCGCCCGCTCGCGATCCGGAACTGCTCGATGGCGATCGCTGCGATGACGCCTTCCTGTGCTTGGCGGGCCTGAGCGATCGACTCCCGGACCTTGCTCAACGCGGGGGCCGTGATCATCAGGATGGCGTAGCGTTTGCTCGCATCCGGGTCCGCTTCGATCCGTTCGATTTCCGCGTCGTATCTCGATTCATGCTGCTGCCAGCGGGGAAGGGCGTCATCCTCGCGAGCCAGGCGCAGCAGGCTCTCCCATCGCTCGCTCAGATCCTTGCGACTGGCCCTGGTGAGGGTGGACACGTGCGAGACGAGATAGTGGACAAGTTGGGGCTTCTCAGGAGGGTCCTGCATCGCGAGCATGTTCTCGAGGCCCCGCCAGCAGAATCGGCCGCCGCCGTTGCCATCGTCGGTGTAGAGACGCTGCAGAAAGTCCTCGATGAAGGCGGACTCGTTCTCGGGGCGAAACGGGATGCCAATGCCCGCGAAGGAGGCGCACGCATCAGCGAGGGATGAGAGCTGCGCACCATCGAGCAGTCCCGGGTGTTCGGCGATGATCCGCCCGATGGTGACCTCGGCCAGGGCGAACACGGCCACCGAAACCAGGTCGTTGATGGAGGTAGGGGTCTCGCGCGCATGC
>JAEYVB010000203.1 GCA_023429345.1 Planctomycetota bacterium | reverse complement strand
GCGTACAACCCCACCTTCCAGCAGCCCGGCAATCTCGTGACGCCGTCGCGCAGCGACTTCGATCCGCCCTACGGCGCCGACACGCCCGCCGGGATCCTCATGGCCGTCTCCGCGCCCGTCTTTGTCGATTCCATCACCAAGCACCCCGACGAGAAGGCCTCCGACTGGCTCGGCAACAACCTCGACGGCGTGCCCTTCACCGGCGATATGGCCAACGGACGCCCGCCGCTCAGCCCGGAGATTCTTCTCGAGAACGACAAGTTCGAGGAGCAGATCCCCGCCGACCCGTCGAACCCGCTCTTCCCCGTGGCCCGCACCGTCTCCACGATGCGTCTCACCGACATGCTCCTGCCCCTGGGCATCGGGCCGATGATGGCCCCGGTCCCGGCGCCGCCCCCCGGCGATATCGGCGACCCCTACCCCGGCCGCATGACCCTCAGCGAGGCGCTGGCCCTCGCTCTGAACTACACTACCTTCGAGGGGCCGATCACCGACCCCAACCACCAGGCCTACGTCTTCCAGCCCTACCGCGATATCGGCAAGTTCGGCGTGGGTGCCCTGGACCGCGGCAACCTCGTCCTGGACGACTTTGCGCCCTTCGAGGATGTGAACACCGACGGATTTTTCGATTCAGGCGACCGCCGCCGCACGCCCGGGATCCCGCTGGCGCTCAACATCCTCAACACCTTCACGACGCTCCCGAACCAGGACGCCCTCAAGTCGCCGACGCCGGGCCTCGTGAACATCAACACGATGCCGCTCTCCGTCGGTCGCATCCTCGGCCTCCTCAGCCCGACGACCGAGGGCGCGGGCGCGGTCCACAACAACTGGAAGCAGCAGGCGGGCCTCAGCACCCGCAACGCGACGGTCCCCGGGATCCCCGGGACCACGGACCCGGACACCGACCTCGCCGCCTCTGTCGTCGCCTACCGCGACCAGATCAGCCTCTTCGACCGCTCCGGCCGCGCCGTGAACTACATCTTCCGAAGCCTCACCCCAGCCCCGAACTCGACGCCCACGGGCCCGAACGGCGACTGGGCGACGGGCATCCCCGGCCTCCGCGGCCGCGTGTACGACGACCCTTCCAGCAGCTACATGCACGGGGCCCCCGGCTTCGCTTCGGTGGGCGAGCTGATGAGCGTCATCCGGCGCGTGGAGAAGCGTGTGCCCCTCCCGACGACCGATGCACTCTTCCCGAGCAGTATCGACTTCCTCGGCTTCGATGAGTCCGCCGGGCAGCCGGCCGACAGCGGCACCGCCGGCATGCTCACCTCCCGCTACATGACGGACCCGTCGGCGGCGACACCCACCTTCGAGCCCGACTCGATGGGCAACAACTACGCCGAGAAGCTGCTGCTTGCCTCCGGCGTCCTCAACTCGGTCAGCGTCCGCAGCGATGTCTTCGCGGTGTGGTTTGTCGTCCACGGCTACACCCGGCAGGACTGCGAGGACCTCGCCCCGACCGACCCCCTGGTCCCCAGCGTCGCCAAGCGGTTCCTCATGGTCGTCGACCGCTCCAATGTCACCACCAAGGGCCAGAAGCCCAGGATCGTCCTCTTCACCGAACTTCCCATGTGACGCCAGATCCGAATCGACGGTGCGGCCGGCTCGGCCCGGAAGGGCCTCAGCGGAGAGCGGCTACACTTCAGCCATCGGCCCCACGGCCGGTGGCTTTTTTGCAGGTTTCCAGGGTGTAGCTCAGCTTGGTAGAGCGTCTGGTTTGGGTCCAGAAGGCCGGAGGTTCAAATCCTCTCACCCTGATTCGTAGGCCCCCGCGGCCGCGGCGCCCGCGCCACTAGCGTCACGCATGTTCCGCACCGCCGCAGTCGTTGCCGTGCTCGCCACCAGCATCGCCTCGTGCACCCGCCGCCTCACGGAGACCGAAGCGGGGGATGCCAGCATCGAGGAACTTCGGGCCGCCCGCGCCGCGATGACCGATCTCGGCAACGTCGATTTCGGTATCGACCGTGAGCCCTACGCCGAGCGACTGATCACTCAGGCCGGCAGCAAGCTCGGCTGGCCCGAGGAGGACACCAATCGCGCGGCCAAGGGCATCGCCTGGAAGGGCATGACCCGCGACCAGCTCTGGTGGAGCTGGGGGCCGGCCTGGAAAGAGATACCCCCGAGCGACGGGGTGCCGGAAACGTGGGAGTGGGGGCCCTGGCATCTGGGCGAACCCCGCCGCGCCGCGACGCTGGATGGGGATGTGGTGACCCGCGTAACGGTCAATCCGCCGCCGGGCTGACGGTGTCTGCGCCGAGATCCATCCGCGGCGGAGGAATATCGAGGTACACATCCAGCGGGTCCGGGAGGCCCGGGATGGACTCCCACCGCGACGCGATGACGCGGTCGCGGATCCGCCCGGTCTCGTCGAGCACCAACGTGAGCGAGGCGCCGTCCAAGGTGACCGCGCGGCGGACAGTGAGCCCCACCTGCACGAAGCGCCCTGCGTCAACCCCGGGCGGCGGGTACGAGAGGCGGACCCTCGGATCGAAGACGTCCGAGTGCGCCGGCGGCAGGACCGCGCGGTACCAGAGCGCTTCGTCGGTGCCGCGCTTGACGTTGGAACCGACAACCAGCCCGCGCTGCCCCACCGCGGGGCGCACCGCGAACAGCACCTGCGGGTAGGTCCCGGTGAGCTGCGGGTAACCGCGCTGCACCCAGGTCCCGTCGCTGTCGACCCCCGACATCACGAGAACCCCCGCGTCGTGGAGCCAGTGCACATCGTCGATGTACCCGTCGTGCCAGACCTCGTAGAGCAGCGTGCCGTCCGCGCGGTAGAGCTGCACCACGCACGGCGAGTACGGGCGGCACGCCGATACGAGCAGGATCTCCTTGCCCGGGGATTCCGCGAAGACCTCCATCAGGCGCAGCTTCCGCGGGCGGTACCGGTCCGCCGTCTCCTGCGAGGGGATCGCGTACCGCAAGCGGCGCGGCGTGCCGATCACGCTCTTCCAGAGCAGCCGGCCGGGGTTCGCCGCGTCGAACGCGCACAGCATTCCGATGTAGTCCGCCGGGATCTCACCGCGCGGGTCGGCCTCGGGGCCGAACGCGACCAGAGCAACCTTCCCTCCCCCGCCCTCGGGCTCCACCAGCAGCGCATCGTGGATGCCGTTCTCGGCGCCCGTGTCCCATTCGTAGAGCGTGCGGCCGCTGGCCGATTGCAGCCGCACCCACTGCCGCTCGCGCGCGTCGATCGTCATCGTCTGCGGGCGCAGGTTCAGGAACCACCATCCGAGCGCGATGCCCGCGAGCGTGCCGAGCGTGATGAGAAAGCCCAGGGCCGCAACCCCGAGCGCCGGGTGCGTCACGGCCCAGCGCGAGGCCCGGGCGATCGGCGATCCCGGCGATGCCACCACCGGCTCCCCGCGCAGCCAGCGCCGAAGGTCGGCCGCGAAGCTCGCCGCCGACGAATACCGCTGCTCGGGCCGCTGGCTCACCGCCTTGCTCAGGACCGCCGCCAGCGGCCTGGGGAACTCAGGGGCAAGCCACCGCGGGTCGCGCGGCGCATCCTGGGCCACCCGCCGCACCGCCTCGTGCAGCGTCGTCCGGGTGTCGTGCGGCGTCGTCCCGGTCAGAAGGGCGTACGCAGTGGCGCCGAGACCGTAGATGTCCGTCCTTGTCGAGATCCGCTCCCGCTCGCCCCGGGCCTGCTCGGGCGCCATGAAGGCGGGCGTCCCGATCGGCTCTCCGTCCTGTGTCAGCGTTTCGAAGACATCGGACGCCAGAAGCGTCGCGATGCCCAGATCGATGACGACCGGGTGCCCCGACGCGTCGATGAGCACGTTCGAGGGCTTGATGTCCCGGTGCAGGATCCCGTGCTCGTGCAGCGATTGCACGGCATCCGCCACCCGCGCCAGCACCTCGACCCGCTCCCGCAGCGGCAGCACCGACGTGTACCGGTCGAGCGGCTGCCCCTCGACAAACTCCGTAACGATGAAGAGTTGCCCCCCCGAGAGCCCGTAATCAAACACGCGAGGCAGCGAGGGCAGCCGAAGTTGGGACAGGATCTCGAGTTCCCGCCACGCCCGCCCCTGCCTCGCGCCGGACCGGGCATGCCGCAGGACCTTGATCGCAATCGGGTTCTCGGAGCCCTCGCGGAAGCCCCGGTAGACCTCGCCGCCGCCCCCCGCGCCCACCCGCTCCACGAGCCGGTAGCCCTCGATCTCCGGCAGGCTCACGGGGCCGAGTTCGGCCGCGGAGAGCGCCGCCGCGATGCGTCCCGCGGCCTCCGGCAAGATGCGAGGGGTTTCGGCCATGAGGGGTGCCTCGCCGGCCATGATACCGGAACCGCCGGCCCGCCCGCCCGGGCGATATCCACAGGCCGGTACGCGGGACCGGGCGGTGGTAGGCTTCCTCCGTGGCCGCCACCGAGGAGCCCGTCCAGTTTCAGACCACCGCGTGGACGCTCCTGGGCAAAATCCAGGGCGGCGACCCCGCGGCGAAGGATGCCGCTCTCGCGGCCGTGGTCTCACGCTACTGGCCGCCGGTCTATTCAGCCGTTCGGGCCATGGGGCAGTCCCCCGACGCCGCCGCGGATATCACCCAGGCCTTCTTCTGCGATGTAATCCTTGCCCGGGGCCTCTTCGATATCGCGACTCAAGAACGCGGCCGTCTCCGGTGCCTGATCCGCGCTGCCCTCAAGAACTTCCTCGTGGACTACCACCGCAAGGAGGCCCCCGGTCGCCGCGTTGTGGTCAACCTGGAAGCGATCGAGCACGAAGAACTCAGCCTCGTCCGGGGAGGCAGGGCGGAGGACCCCGACCAGGCCTTCGATATCCGCTGGGCCGCGGCCGTCATCGAAGAGGCTCTGTGC
>JAEYVB010000178.1 GCA_023429345.1 Planctomycetota bacterium | reverse complement strand
GGCCTCGCCGAAGCGGCGGGCGAGTTCCTTGGGGGCGCGTTCGGGGAGACTGGTGGCGATGCGGAAGAGGTCGTCGCGCACCCCGAGGGCGTCGACCGCCTTGTCGTCGGGGGTGGCGCGGGTGATGGACTCGACCTGCGCCCGGGGGATCTCGAGGATGGTGAAGCCCAGGTCGAGCCAGAGCTTGTCGGCGGTTTCCTTGAGGATGGTGGCGACGACGGAGCGGCCGTCCTGGAGCACGATGGTGTCGCCGCGGGGCGGGTTCTGGGCCCGCTCGAGCGCCGGGGGCTTGATGGTCTCCTGGACGGGGGGCGGCGTCGCAGGCTGCGGGGCGTCCTGTGCGGGGGCGAGCCCGGGGCACGCTGCGAGCGAGCACCCCGCGAGGGTCAAGACGGTGCGCACCAGTGGGGCCATCGGGGCGTAACTCCTTCTCGGGTCGGGCCGGGGCTTCTGCTAGAGTGTACGCGGAGGCTCAAAACGCTGTTTGCTCCGGTGGAAGGGATGGCTCTGATGATGGTTCTCCGGTGGTCCGCGGCGGTTCTGGCGGTGGTTTCGGGTTCGGCGGCGGCGCAGCCCGTGGAGGGGCTGGCCCCGTACTTCGGGTTCGAGGCCTCACGGATCATCAAGGTGGATGACGGGGCGGGCCCGGTGGCCGCGGGGGACCTGAACGCGGACGGTCGGCCGGACCTGGCGGTCGTGAACAACAGCAAGAGCCGGATCGAGCTGTATTACCTCCGGGCCGAGGCGAGGACGCCGGAAGAGATGCGGCGGATGGCGGGGGTTCGTGCCAACGAGCTGCCGCAGAACCCGTGGTACGACCGCGAGTACGTGAGCGTGGCGCACCGGGTGACCGCGTTGCGGCTCTTTGATGTGGACGGCGACGAGAAGGTGGACATCGTGTACGCGGGGTCGTCGCCGGCGGAGGTGGTGGTGCTGCGGCAGGAGTCGTCGGGGCGGTTCCCGGTGCTGTCGCGGCAGCGGGTGAAGGACCTGGCCTCGCGGCAGGACGGGTTCGAGATCGCGGATGTGATGGGGGATGTCGCGCCCGAGGTGCTGGCGCTGACGGGCGGGCGGGTGAGCGTGTTCACGCTGGACAAGCGGGGGCGGCTGGGCGACCCGACCCTGCTGGGATCGGGGAGCGCGGGCGACCAGGTGCGGACGATCTCGACGGCGGATTTTGACGGGGATGGGCGGCTGGACGTGATGGGCGTGGCCCCCGAGGATGCGGCGCCGGTGCGGATCTGGCTGCAGCGGCAGGAGCCGGACAAGAAGGGGAAGGCGGGGATCCTGGCGGCGGAACTGCGATTCGAGATGCCGCAGGTGCGGGAGGCGGCGCCGGTCTTGTTCCCGGGGAGGAAGGGCGCGAGCATCGGGGCGATCGAGCGGGCCTCGAACCGGGTCGTGTTCTACGACCTGACGGAGCAGGAGATCGCCGCGGCGGGCGGGGGGCCATCGCCGGCGCCCGAGCGCGAGGTGCAGGCTGAGGTCACGGCGTTCCGCGATGCGGGGGCGAAGGGGCGGTCGGTGGCGGTGGCGGACTTGGGCGGGCGTGGGCTGCCGGACCTGCTGACGACGGATCAGAAGGGCAACGCGGTGGTGGTGTACCGGCAGGAAGAAGGGCTGGGGCTGGTCTCTCCGGAGTCGTACCCGTCGTTCAAGGCGCCCAAGCAGGTGGAGGTCGGGGCGTGGTTCGCGGGGGCGACACCGGCGTCGGTCCAGGTCTTCACGCTCTCGGAGGAGGAGAAGGCGGTCGGGTACTCGATGATCGGCGAGGATGGCCGCGTGGAGTTCCCGAACCCGATCGCGTTCAAGACCTCGGGGGCGACGCCGCTGGTGATGCGGTACTTCGAGGCGGGCGGCGCCCCGGCGCTGGCGGTGGTGCTCAAGCAGAACCGCGATTACGTGCTGGAGGTGCTGACGCGCGACGGGGATGGGTCGGGCGGGGAATGGACGGCGAAGGTCGCATCGCTGTCGCTGAAGGATGTGCGACGGGACCCCGCGGCCATCCTGCCGTACGACTACGACCGGGACGGGGTGAACGACCTGCTGATTCTGACGCCGGGCGAGGCGATGATGATGGTCCGCACGGCGATGAAGGACGGGGCAGCGACGCCGGAGACGCTGCTGACCAAGGACACGATGCCGCAGTTCGGGCTGGTGCAGGCGGCGGGGCCGGACAACACGGCGCTTCTGGATGTGGACGGGGATGGGGAGGACGAGCTGCTGATCGCCGACAGCAACTTTGTGCGCTTCGCGGATTACGACGGGGCGAAGGGGTGGCGGGTGGTGGGGCAGGTGAACGTCCCGGACTCGACTTCCTCGCTTGCGGGCGTGGCGCTGCTCCCGCCCGGCAAGTATGACGGCGGAAGCTGGCGCATCGTCGCGTCGGACAAGGCCAACAGCCGGCTGCTGGTGATCGACCGCGCGGCGGAGGGGGAGGGCGCAGCGCGGTGGCGGGTGACGGAGCGGATCCGGCTGCTGGGCTTTGCGCCCGGGCCGATCCGGGCGGGGGCGTTCGCGGGGGATGAGCAGCCGAGCGTGCTGGCGTACTCCGACGAGGCGTTCGCGCTGGTGCGGATGGGCGGACGGCGTCCGTCGCTCGAGCAGCTGGCGGCGTACAACGCCGAATCGGGATCGGGGAGCGACGCGCGGGTGCAGCACAACCTGGCGAGCGGCGACCTGAACGGCGACGGTTTCCTGGATGTCGTGGTGCTCGATGCGCGGGAGCAGATGTGCCAGATCGTGACGTTCTCCGAGTCGCGGAAGGTCTTCCCGGCGACGGAGTTCAAGGTCTTCGAGTCGCGCCTGTTCACCCGCGGAGACAGCCGGGAGATGGAGCCGTCGGAGGCGCTCGTCGGCGACTTCAGCGGCGATGGCCACGACGACCTGCTCCTGCTGGTGCACGACCGGGTGATTGTCTACCCGCAGATGGCCCCGGAGAACGGCGCGCCCCGGCCGGCGGCCGCGGCCCCGCGCGAGAAGGAGCCGAGCGGGCGGGAGCCCTCGCGTCCGCCGACGGGCCCGGAGTGATCGGCTACGGCCGCAGGACGGCGATGGCGGGGTAGTTGCGGTAGTGGCCGTCGTAATCGAGGCCGTAGCCGACGACGAACTCGTCGGGGATGTCGAAGCCGACGTACTCGACCGGGGGTTCCTCGGCGCGTGCCGTCTCAAGGACCTTGCGGAGCAGGACGGCGACGCGGAGGCTCGCGGGGTTCTGCTCCTCGATGAGGCGGCGGACGAGGCCGAGCGTCCGGCCGGAATCGAGGATGTCGTCGACGACGAGGACGTGCTTGCCGGCGAGGTCTTGCGGGATCTCGCCGCGGATGGCCGCGCCCTTGCTCTGCATGGATTTGCCGGGGTAGCTGCTGACGGCGACGACGCCGAGGCTGAGCTTCAAGGGCATCTGGCGTATGAGGTCGGCGACGAAGACGATCGAGCCGGTGAGGATGGGGACGAGGACGATCTGGTCCTGCCGCCCCCCCGTGCTCTCGATGTCGGCGAGGAGGTCGGCGGCGATCTGCCGGCCGAGGGCGCGGACGCGGGCGGCGATGGTCGCCTCGTCGATGAGAACGCGGTGGATGCCCGGGAACATGGCCGGAGCGTAGCTCGGACGGCCGGGTGGTGCGCCGGGCCGAGCACGGAGCGCACGTTCCGGCCGCACGGCCCGGCGACGGGATGCCGCGTCCGCTAGGTCTGAGCCCCGGGCTCAGAGTTCGGCCTTGGCCTCGGCCTTGCTCTTTTTCTTGCCGCGGCCGCTGCCCGCGGCGCCGTTCTGATGGCGCTCGGCCATCTCGGCCTCGATATAGAGGATCGCGCCGCAGGAGACGCAGCGGGTAATCGGCTTGCTGTCGGAGATGGGGCGGAGGAGGACGCTGAGGGTCTCGACCGGGACGGTCATCTGGCAGGAGGAGCAGGTGTACTCGTGCCGGCGGCGGTCGAGCTCTTCGATCGGGGCCATGGCCTCGTCGCCCTTCTGGCGGACCATCTCCTGGTAGAGCGTCATCGCCTGGGGGGGAACGCCGGCGGCCAGCTCCTTGCGCTGCGCCTGAAGTTCGGCGAGGCGGTCCTTGATCTCGTCGGCCTTCTTGACGCGGTCGTCGGAGGCGACGCCCTTGACCTTCTCGCGCTCGCCGCGCTGGGCGTCGAGCGTCTCGAGCTGCTTCGTGAGCTCGTCGATCTTGGTCATGTGCTCGAGGGCCGCGGTCTCGTTCTGCGAGCGGTCGGCCTTGAGCGTGTTGACCTCGGTCAGGAAGGCCTTGTATTCCTTGTTGGTCTTGGCCGAGTTCATCTGCTCGCGCAGGGACTCGATGCGGGCGTCGAGGCGCTTCATCTCGCCCTCGTTGTCCGCGGCGACCGCCTGCAACTGGCGGATCTGGCTGTTGATGGCCTCGCGCTTGGTGTCGATCTGCGAGAGCTGGTTGACCTGCTCTTTGAGGAACGTCTCGGCGGCGTTAAGTCTGGACTGGAGGCCGCGGATCTGCTGGTCAACACGGAAAACCCGGAGGAGTTGCTCCGTAACGCTCATCGATTACTCCGGACACAAGGAAGACATCCGCGGGAAGTGTAGACGCTCTACCCCGCGGCCGCGAGCGTGGCTGGGTGGGCCGGCAGGGATTGGAGCCACCAATAGGCGACCGGGGCGACAAGGAGCGGCGAATCCAGCACATCCAGCACCCCGCCGAAGCCGGGGAGGATGTGGCTGGAGTCCTTGATGCCGGCATCCCGCTTGAAAAGGCTGGCGATGAGGTCGCCGAACTGGCCGGTCAGGCCGAACAGGAGGCCGGCGATGGCCCCCGACCACCATGGGAGGCGGGGTTCGCGGGTCCATTCGCCCAAGGCCCAGCGGCCCGCGACCCCGACCAGGGCGGCCAGGATGAGCCCGCCGACCAGGCCTTCCCAGGTCTTGCCCGGGCTGAGCCAGGGGATGAGCTTGTGGCGGCCGATGGACTTGCCGGTGAAGTAGGCCCCGATGTCGCAGGACTTGGCGACGAGAATGATCCAGAGGAGCACCCAGACGGTGTGTTCTCGCCGGATGGCGAGGGCGAAGCCGAACATCAGGCCGAGGTAGACGAAGGCGAGGAGAGTCCCCCCGGCCGCGGCGACCGCCCCTTCGACGGAGCGATGCCTGGCGTGGAAGAGGAGGCTGGCGAGGAGGGTGGCGACGGCGGCGGAAGAGACGACCTGGACGGCGACGGGGGCGGGGAGGGTGACGGGGACGATGGCGGAGACGAGGAGGCCGAGGATGGCGGCGCCGGTCATGATGCGTTTGGAGGCGGGGATGTTGTTGGCGATGAAGATGGCGGCCAGCTCGCGGGCGGCGAGGATGCTGACGAGGACGCAGAAAACGAAGATGAGGAGGCCGGGGGGGAAGTGCTCGCGTCCGAGGAAGAGGGGGCGGAAGCCGGCGGGGAGGGGCGCCCCCTGCAGGAGCTGATCGAGCCACGCGAGCGCGACGAGGCAGACGATGAGGATGGGCCCGAGGAGCAGGCGCTGGCGCATGAGGGCACACTGTACCGAGCGCGCGGGGTGCGGGCGATTTACACCACCGGGCCGTCGGAGTCGAGGCCGCCGAAGCGGCGGCGGCGGGCGGCGAAGTCGCGGATGGCCTGGTGGAGGGTGGCGGGGGCGAAGTCGGGCCAGTAGATATCGGTGACCCAGAGTTCGGAGTAGCTGATCTGCCAGAGCAGGTAGTTGCTCAGACGCATCTCCCCGGCGGTGCGGATGAGGAGCTCGGGTTCGGCCAAATCGCCGAGGCGGGCGGTGTAGAGGTGATCGGCGATGGCGGCCTCGTCGATCGAGGCGGGGTCGAGCGTTCCGGCCCGGACCTTGCCCGCGATGGCGCGGACGGCGTCGGTGATCTCGGCGCGGGAGCCATAGTTGATGGCGAGGCAGAGCGTGGGGCCGGTGCAGGCGCTGGTGGCCTGCTCGACATCGGCGATGGCGGCCACGACCTCGGGGGGGAGGCCCTCGCGTCGGCCGAGGACCACGAAGCGCATGTTCTCGCGGAGCATGGCCTGCTTCTCGCCCTCGAGGTAGGTGAGGCAGAGGAGCATGAGCGCGTCGATCTCATCCCTGGGCCGCTTCCAGTTCTCGAGGGAGAACGAGTAGAGCGTAAGGACCTCGACGCCGAGGCGGCCGCACTCTTCGATGGTTTCGCGGACCGCGCGGGCGCCGTTTCGGTGGCCGAAGATCCGGGGGAAGCCGCGGTCCTGGGCCCAGCGGCCGTTGCCGTCCATGATAATGGCGATGTGGCGCGGGATGCGCGTGGGGTGCACATCCGGCAGGATGGCGAGGGGGTCGGCCTTGGGGCAGATGCGGCGCATGCGCTCGACCGCGGCCAGCGCGGCGGGGTCGGCGGCGAAGGGGCTCGGAGCCGGTGAAGGGGTGGAAGTGGGGGGGCTGGTCGTGCTCAACGGGTGCTCCAACGTGGCCGCGGGAAGGGGGGGTAGGGGGCGGCTAGGAGAGGATCG
>JAEYVB010000174.1 GCA_023429345.1 Planctomycetota bacterium | reverse complement strand
CCCCAGCACAGCCCGCAGGCCATCGCGGCCTACCGGGCCGAAATCCGCGAGCGGCTCGCCCGTGTCCGAGCCCTGAACCGCGCGGGGTTCACCGAGGCGGACCACACAGACGCGGATCTGCTGATCTACGACCTCTCGATGGAGTTGGCGGAGGCCCCCTTCCTGCCGGAGCAGACCCCTATCAGCACCATGGGCGGGCCCCAGCTCGGGCTGCCCCAGATCGCGGGCCGGCTGCGGTTCGCATCGCCCCGCGATTTCGACGCCTATGTCCTCCGCCTCGAGCAGGTGCCACGGGTCATCGATGACGCCATCACCCAGATGCGGGCCGGGCTCGAGGTCGGGAGGGTCCCGCCGAGGGTGACGGTGGCCGCGGCCGCGGCGCAGTGCGATGCCCAAGCCACCTCGGAGATCCAGGACAACCCCTCGGCGAGCCCGTTCTACAAACCGTTCATCGGGTCCGGGCGTGAGGATCAAGCGGCCGCGCGGGCCCGCGCGGTGATCCGCGGGCAGATCGTGCCGGCGTACCGGAAACTCGCCCGGTTTCTGGACGAGGAATACATCCCCGCCTGCCGCGAGAGCGTCGGCGCGAGCGAGGGTATCGACGGCCGCGCCGCGTATGACCTCGCCATCCGTCGGCACACGACGCTCGACATCACGGCCGATGAAGTCCACCGGATCGGCCTCGAGGAGGTCGCCCGCATCCGCGCGGAAATGGACGCGACGATCGACCGCACCGACTTCCCCGGGCGCGATGCGCCGAAGGGCGATGAGCGGTTCGCCGCGTTCGTGCAGTACCTGCGGACCGACCCCCGCTTCTACTACACGCGAGAAGAGGACCTGCTGGACCGATACCGCGCCATCTGCAAGGAGATCGATCCGTGCCTCGCGCCGCTCTTCGGGACGCTGCCGCGGAACCCCTACGGAGTGCGACCGCTCCCGGCGTTCTCCGCACCGAGCTCGCCGACGGCGTACTACTACCCGGGCTCCATGGAGGGGGGCGTTCCCGGCTACTTCATGGCCAACACCTACCGGCTCGACCAGCGGCCCCGGTTCAGTATGATCGCGCTGGCGCTGCATGAGGCAGTGCCCGGCCACCACCTCCAGATCTCACTGGCGCAGGAGCTGGAGGGCCAGCACGAGTACCGCACGTGGATCGGCTTCACCGCCTTTGTGGAAGGCTGGGGCCTGTACGCCGAGCGGCTCGGGCTTGAGATGGGCGACGGCCCGCGCGGGCTCTTCGACGATCCCTACGACGACTTCGGCCGGCTGAACTTCGAGATTTGGCGCGCCTGCCGCTTGGTGGTGGACACCGGCATCCACGCCATGGGGTGGTCGCGGCAGGAGGGGATCGACTTCATCCTCGCCAACACCGCCCTGGCGCCCTACGACGTCGAGCGCGAAGTCGACCGCTATATCGGCTGGCCCGGGCAGGCCACCGGGTACAAGCTCGGCGAGATCAGAATCCGCGAACTGCGGGCCGAGGCCGAGCGGGCGCTCGGAGACAACTTCGATATCCGCGCGTTCCACGACGTCATCCTCGGGGCCGGAGCGGTGCCCCTGCCCGTGCTGGAGACACGCGTCCGCCGATACATCCGGGCCCTCCAAGGGGAGCGCGAGAGTTGACGGCCCCCGGCACGAGCCCCGCGGGCGGCGACTCCCCCCGGCAGGAATCCGCGGCCGCCGTGATGCAGCGCCTCGGCCCCGCCGGTGTGCTCGCGGTGGCCGCCGCCGTCATGCCGCTGGCCGGGTCGGCTCTGCTCTTCTATTACGCGGGCACCGTCACGGACTTCATCGCCGGCATGGGCGGCTGGGGCCTCGTTCTGTACATCGGGGCCTTCGCGCTCCTCGCGGGGCTCGCCCTCCTTCCCACGTACGCGCAGTGCGCCATGGGCGGATTCATCTTCGGCGTCGCGTCCGGGTTCCCGGCGGCGATGGCGGGGATCGTGGGCGCTGCGGTCCTCGCCTACGAGCTCGACCGTCGCATCGCCGCGGACCGAGTCGAGGCGATCCTCCGCGAGCACCCGCGCTGGCGGCACGTCCGCGATGCACTCGTAGGAACCGACGAGCAAGGCCACGGCTTCTGGCGCACGCTGGGCCTGATCGCGCTCGTGCGCCTGCCCCCGAACTCCCCCTTCGCGCTGACCAACCTCGTCCTCGCCTCGGTGCGGGCGCACCGCGGGGCGTACATCCTCGGAACGATCGCGGGGATCGCGCCCCGCAGCCTGCTGGCGGTCTACATCGGCGCGGGTGTATCGGCTTTCACGAAGGATTCACTCGCCGGTCCCAAATGGATCGTGCTCGGCGCGGGCGTGGCGCTCACGATTATCGTCGTCGTGGTGCTCGGCAAAATAGGATCGCGCGCTCTGAATCGCCTCGGTCGGCCCGCCGCCGAACACACCGTTGAACCGGGCTCATGATGCATTGAGCCTGGTTCAGACCCGGTGCCGGGCGCGATTCGTAGCTTTGTGCATGCAGTGCGAAGAACATGGGGCGCCGGTCTCCTGGTCCGCCGCGACGTGCGACTTCTCCGGCGCGGGCGTGTACGTCGGGCTCGCGCCCGAGTACGAGCACATCACGGTGGCGCGGGGGCTCGGCGCCAAGCAGATGCAGGTGTACGTTGGAGGGCGGTTGCGGGCAGCGGGAGAGTCGCGCCCGTGGCCCCTCCACTACTACGCCGTCCGGGACCCCTCGGCCGTGCGCGTGGTCCCCGTCCAGCAGCCGCGCCTGCCCAACGGCTTCCGGCCCGTGCAGCTGCGCTTCCGCTTCCCGATCGGAAACGGGCGCAGCTCGGTCGTTGTCTCCGCACCCAGCGACGGCGTCGATCTGCGCGGCGCGGTCCCCCTGGCGACGCCGGCCGGATTCGTTCTCACCATCGGGATGGCCGTGGATCGGGAGGAGCATTTTTTCCGGGAAACGATCCAGCGGCACGCCGACCAGGAACTCGACGAGGTCTTCCGCCGCGTGGCCGAGCAGGGGTGCCGCGGCACCGCCGCGTAACCAGCGCAACAAAGCGGGCCGCCCGGATGCTCCGGACGGCCCGTGACTCACGTTCCCCAAGTTTGCTTACGTGCTTACGGCTGCCGCCCGGGAACATCCCGGTCATCGTCCACGATGTCGCGCACCGCATCCTTCACCTTCCCGAACCCTTCCTGCACCTTCCCCTCCACCTGCTTGCCCTGACCCTTGATCTCGTGCTCCTTGTCGCCCGTCAGGTCGCCCCAGGCTTCCTGCACGCGGCCGGCGATGTCCTTGCCCTTCCCTTTGATCCGGTCCTTATCCATGGCTGGACTCCTCTCGTGGTTTATCACAAGGCCGACGACACTCCGACGGCCCATTCTTTCTACGTGAGCCAACGTTGCCCCGTGATGAGAAGCGGATGAGCGTGCCTCATACTTGCCGGAAAGAGGCATCACCCGGATTCGAGCCCGGATCCGCCCCGGTCGAACGCTTACGGGCCACGATGTGGTAGAGGTGCCAGTGCTTCCCGCCGCGGCCGTCCGCCTCCTCCTTCTCCTCTTCACGGAAGTGCTCGAAGACGAACCCCGCAAACATGCGCTCTACCTCCGGCCGCGAGAAGTGGCAACGGTCGCCGCAGCGGATCCAGTCGTCGCGGTCGCCGAAAAGCTGCCCGGAGAACCGACCGCCCGGCCTGATGGCCGCGGCCACCCTGGACCAGACTTCCCCGAACCGCGCCGGTTCGCAGAACGGCAGGGCAAAGCTCGCGTTGAGAAGGTCGCACGCCGGGAGCTGAACATCCTCGAACCTTCCTACGCGCACCTCCAGCCGCGGGAGATCGCCCTCCGGCACCCGCCCCCGAAGGTGCTCGAACGCCTCCGGCATCAGGTCAATGGCCAGCACCCGCCACCCGCGACGGAGAAGCTCCAGCGTGTCGCGCCCCTCGCCGCACCCCAGGTCGACGGCGAAGCGTGGCCCCGCGGCCGCGCCGGACCGGGCGCCATCGGCGTCGAACCGCGCCAGTGCATCCAGAAGCGTGTCCCGCGGCGGCTTCCCGAGCACCGCGCCGAAGTACCCCTTCCAGTCCTTCTCGAGCGCGTACTCCTGCGCCTTTTTGAGAATGGGGCGGAGATCCTCCCCACCTTCCGGCCCGCCCCCGCCCTCGCTCGGGCCGCCGGGACCCCCCGCTGACGTACGTTCTGCCATAGCCTTGACACCGATGTATGAAACCCTGCGCGACTTTGCCGCGGCCCTCGACCGGGCCGGAGAACTCAAGCGTATCGCCGCGCCGGTCTCCCCCGTGCTGGAGATCGCGGCGATCACCGACCGCGTCAGCAAGTCGCCCGCCCAGAGCCCCCCGTCGGAGCACGCCCGCCGCACCGACCCGCACCACCACCACCTCGGCGGCCCGGCCCTTCTCTTCGAGAACGTGCACGGCTCGGATTTCCCGGTCCTCATCAACGCCTTCGGCAGCTACCGACGCATGGAGATGGCCCTCGGCGAGCCGCTGGAACTCCTCGCCGAGCGCCTGGGCAGGATGATCAAGCCCGAACCGCCGCCGACGCTGCTGGCCAAGCTCCAGAAACTCCCCGAGCTCCTCGAACTCGCCAAGCTCCCGCCCAGGCGCGTCCGGACTGGCATCTGCCAGGAGGTGGTGCACACCGGCGATCAGGTCGACCTCACCCGCCTCCCCATGATCCGCTGTTGGCCCCACGACGGCGACCCGGCCGCCGTCGGCTACCCGAAGCACGTCAACGCCGGCCTGCCCGGGGTGCGCGACGATGCCGAGTGGAACGCCGGGTACCGCGGCCGGTACATCACCCTCGCGCACATCCACACCATCCACGCCGACGACGCCGGGCACCCCGCCCCGCCCAGCCGCAACATCGGCATGTACCGCGTGCAGCTCATGGGCCCGCGGACCATGGCGATGCACTGGCACATGCACCACGATGGCGCCCGCCACTGGCGCTCCTGGAGGGCCCGGGGCGAGAAGATGCCCGTCGCCATCGCCCTCGGCGGCGAGCCCGTTCTCCCCTACGCCGCGACCGCGCCCATGCCGCCCGGAATCAGCGAACTCATCCTGGCCGGGTTCCTCAACAGGCGCGCCATCCCGCTCGTGCGGTGCAAGACGGTCCCGCTGGATGTCCCCGCCAACAGCGAGATCGTGATCGAGGGCTACGTCCGCACCGATGCAGGCTTCCCCGGATTCGACCCGCGCGCGCCCGGCGCCTCGCTCGGCCCCGGGGCCCTCTTTGTATGTAATTTTTGGGAGAACACCGTGTTCTACTCCCTCCCCGACCGCTACCCCATCCTCGAGGTCACGGCCATCACGCACCGCCGCGACCCCATCTACCCCACCACCATCGTCGGCCTCCCCCCGCAGGAAGACTACTACCTGGGCAAGGCCACCGAACGCCTCTTCCTGCCCCTGCTGAAGACCATCATCCCCGACATCATCGACTACGACCTGCCCATGTTCGGCGCCTTCCACAACTGCGCTTTCGTGAAGGTCGCCAAGGAGTACCCGCTCCAGGGCCGGCGCGTGATGCACTCGGTGTGGGGCGCCGGGCAGATGGCCTGGACCAAGACCGTCGTCGTGGTGGATGCCGATGTTGATATCCACGACGCCCCCGCCGTCCTCCGGGCCGTCGGCGAGCACTGCATCCCCGAGCGCGACACTGAGCTGGTCCGCGGCCCCATAGACGTCCTCGACCACGCCGCCCCCTTCCTCGGCGGCGGCGGCAAGATGGGCCTCGACGCCACCCGCAAATCAGACCCCGCCGAGACCCACCGCTCCCTCGACCCGCTCGCCGCCGAGCTCTGCGCCCCCGGTCCGATCGTCGCCGCAACCGGCGAAGCGGCCGCGGCCGCCGAGGCCCGCATCCGCCAGGTACCCGGCGTGCTCGACGCCCGCATCCCCCACGAACTCGGCGGCTGGTGGCTCCTGATCCGCGCCGCCAAGGAACAGGCCGGCGACGGCGGCGGCATCGTCAAGGCGATCGGCGCCCTCGCCGACGAGATCGCCCTGCCCCGCTGGACCGTCATCGTGGGGCCCGACGCCGACATCGCCTCGCTCGACGACACTCTCTTCCACTGGCTCGCCCACTCCGCCCCCGAGCGCGACCGCTACCTGAGCAAGTGCGGCCGGCGCATCGCCTTCGACGCCACCCCGAAACTCCCCGGCGATGAGCGCAACGGCTACCCCGTCCGCGACTGGCCGCCCGTGCTGAGGATGGAGGAGGACGTCGACCGCCGCGTGCGCGAGCGGTGGCAGGACCTCGGACTGACGTGAGCCGGGCCGCGCCCCGCTTGCTCCCGCCGCTTGTATGTCCTTTGATCCACCGTCCGGCCGATACGGGGATCACATGCACATCTGCATCCTCACCTACCTCGAATCCGAACGCTCGCGCAAGACGGACATCGTCGTCGACCACGTCTTCGCCGCCCTGAAGGAGCTCGGGCACGAGGTCCGCATCCTCGCGATCCACGGCGACATCCAGCGGCTCCTCGACGGCCTCACCAGCCCGAAGCCCGACCTCGTGTTCAACCTCATGGAGATGTTCGGCAAGGACTTCTTCTCCGACGTCGAGGTTGCCGGCCTGCTCGACCTCATCGACATGCCCCACACCGGCGGCGGCCCCGGCGAGGTCTACCTGCAGCAGGACAAGGCGCTCGCAAAGAAGATCCTCGCGTTCGAGGGCGTCCTCTACCCGCG
>JAEYVB010000163.1 GCA_023429345.1 Planctomycetota bacterium | reverse complement strand
GACCCCAGCCGCGACCGAGCCCGTGCGATGTGTACAGGTGGTACATCGCCAGCATCAGGACCACGGCAAGGGCGGTGGGCAGCGCCGAGAGCCAGAACACCACCTCGAACTGCATGGGGTAGACCATGAAGAGGAGGGCCGCCGCCCCGGCCGCGGGCTTCGAGAGCCTGAGCCGCAGCATCAACCTCCACAGGAGCGCGACGACGCAGCCATGCGCCAGCACGAGTATGAGGTGCGCCAGCCATTCCGCTTTCCAGGTCAGGGTGGTGATCACCGGCACGATGAGGTAGAAGAGCGGCCGCAGGAAGAACCCCCGGTCGATCACCATCTCCCCGACGCTCCCCGGGAGTTGCTTCGTCACCGGATCGCGCTGGTTGTGCCAGTAGTCATCGGACCAGAAGCCGATCTCGCCGCCGAGGTAGTAGGTCGCGAAAAACAGCAGAAGCACCGGGAACAGGGCCGCCGCGGCTGTGCGGACGCGAAAGTGCGGGGCTCGCTCGGTCAAGGAAGCTGGGGCCTTGGTCTCGGGCATGGGTCGGATCGGGGTCCCGGGGCCGATAGAAAGCGTGCGGCGTCGGTGGGGGGAGGCGATAATACGGGCGGCCGGGCCGGTGCAGGCGCGGCCGGAGACTCTCATGCGGATCTGCCTCGTCAGCCGTGAGCTCGCGCCCTTCTGGGGGGCGGGTATCGGCACATACGCCGCGGAGATGGCGCGTGCCTGGGCCGGCGCGGGGCACGAGGTACACATCCTGACCGCGGAGCACGCCCCGGTAGTGGCGCTTCTTTCGCAACGGTGCGCCGGGGGTGCGGCGGACGACCCGTTCCCGGGGGTGGAGATCCACGCCGCCGGAGCGCCGGAAGGGCCGCGGCCGCGCTACGCGTTCCAGCAGCACGCGTGGGCGGTCTACCGGACCCTGGCCCGGTTGCACGCCGCAACTCCGTTCGATTACATCGAGTTCCCGGATTACTGGGCCGAGGGAATGTTCGCCATCGCGGCGCAGCGGTCCCTCGGAGCGTTCGGGAACGCGGTGCTGGGCGTGCGGCTCCACACGCCGACCCGGCTCTGCCGGGAGTTGAACCGGGAGACGTGGCTCGATGAAGAGCTGGCGGTGCTCCAGTGCGCGGAGGAGCGGGCCATCGTCGAGGCCGACGCGGTGATCTCGCCCACGCGTTCATTGCTGGACCGATGCCCCGGCCGCGAGGGTCAGCAGCGCGCGGTGGTCCCCTATCCGTTCGATGCGCCCGCGCTCCGGGGGCTCGCGCCGGCCGCCACCGGCCTGGAAAGGCCGGATTCTGGCCGGACGGTGCTCTACTTCGGCCGCCTGGAACGCCGCAAGGGTGTGCACCTGCTGATCGAGGCCGGAACCAGGCTGCTGGAATCCGGGGAGGCGCCGCGGTTCCGTTTCATCGGTGGGGACACGCGCACGGCCCCGGGCGGCGGCTCGATGCGGGACCATCTCCAGGGACTGATCCCCGCGCACCTCCGGGGGCATTTCGTGTTCGAAGAGCCGCTGCCGCGGGCGGACATCGCGGCCGCGGTGCGGGAGTGCATCGCCGGCGGCGGTGTCTGCTGCTTCCCGTCCCTCTGGGAAAACTTCCCCAACGCGTGCATCGAGGCGATGGCCCTGGGCGCGGTGGTCATCGGCTCGGACTCAGGGGGCATGGCCGAGATCATCGAGCACGGCCGCAGCGGCCTGCTCTTCCGCTCCGGCGATGCCGACGACCTGGCGGCGACGCTCCGCCGTGCGCTCGGCGACGAAGGGCTGCGCCGGATGCTCCAACCCGGGGCGACGGCGCGGGTGTCCCGCCTCTGCGAGCCCGGCGCGGTGGTCCGGGGCGTGACGGAAACAATCGACGCGGCTCGCCACGCCGCGGGAAGCACGCCCGCACCGCGGCCCACGATCAAAGCAGTCTCCTTCGGCGAGCCGGGCGACCTGTCGCGCGCCCTGGCCGCCGGGTCCGAGTGGATCCTCTTCCTCGAGCCGAGGATGGAAGGGTTGGAGCGCTTCCGCGAGGTCGCGGCCGGGGCGATCGCCCGCAACCCGGGCGTCGGCTTCGTCACCTGCCTTTCCGCGGATGGCGAGGTTCTCGCGGTGCCTGTCGGCCTCGAGCCCGATCTTCTCCTTGTGCTGCCGCTGGCCGCGGCCGGCGGCTGTGCGGTCCGGACCGACCTGTTGCGCCGGTTCCCCGGCTTGGCCGAGTTCCCGCCGATCGCGCGGCCCTGGACCCTTTCATGTTTGCTTGCATTCGCGGGGGCGCGGAGCGTCGTCATTCCGGAGCCGCTGCTCGCCGGTTCCCCGCCGGCCCTGCCGCCGGACATCCGCGACGCAACCCTGATCAGCCTCGCCGGCGCCGATCCCCGCGCCCCCCTCTCGGTCGCCCTTCGAATCCTCGCCGCCCGTTCCCAGCGCGAGCAACGGCTTGCCGCGGCGGAGCGAGACCGACTCAGGGGCACGATCACCGAGCAGGAACACCGGCTCGCCGTGCTGGAGGAGCAGCTCGCGAGCCTCCGCTACCGCC
>JAEYVB010000105.1 GCA_023429345.1 Planctomycetota bacterium | reverse complement strand
GTGAACAGGCGCGAACGCATCAGGTCCTCCCACGCGGTGTCTGTCACCTCCTCCGCCATCGCTCCGGCGATCGCGAATCCGCCGTTCGCATACTCGTACTGCATTCCCGGCTGGTGCCGCGGCGGCTGTGACAGCACACCGCGCACGAGCACCATCCTCGACTCGCGCGGCGTTCCTTTGAACTTCCAGAGCCGCCCCCACAACCCCCCCGCATCAAGGTTGCCCGGCACGCCAGCGCGGTGATCCAGGAGTTGGCGGAGCGTCGCCCCATCCCAGCCGGCATCCACCTCCACGCCGCGGGCACGGAAGAACTCCCCCACGCTCTGGCCCCAGGCAAGCCTGCCCTCCTCCACCAGCCCGGCGATCAGCGTCGCGGTCATCGCTTTGGTGCACGAGCCGATGTGCCAGAGGTCCCCCACCGTCACCGCCGCGGTTCCCCCCGCCTTTCGTACCCCCGCGGCCCCGATCGCCACAAGCTCCCCGCCCCGCACGATCGCACCACCCATCGCGGGAAGCCCATGCCGCTCCCGCAACTCCTCCAGAAGCGGTCCCAAGTCCCCCAGCCCCGCCGGGACCGCCGCCACACGCTGCGCAACGTGGCCGGCCGGGCCATCGCCCGGGACCGGAGCGGCGGCCACCATGGGGTGGGCGGCCGCGAGGAACCCCAACGCCATTGCGATCGTTCTGAGCATGGAATGCATCCCGGGCCTGCCTGGCCGCCCCATGCTACCCGACCCGCGGCCGCAGGTGTTCCGCCCCCGGCGGCTCCCCCGATACCCTTGCGGCCATGGAACGGGCCCTCACCACAGTACTGTTGCTGATCGGATCCAACGTATTCATGACCACGGCGTGGTACTACCACCTCAAGCACGGCCAGCCCGGCGACAGCGCAAAGCAGTACTGGCCGCTCTGGATGGCCGTCGGGATCTCCTGGCTCATCGCCCTGCCGGAGTATTGCCTGCAGGTCCCCCCCAACCGCGCCGGCCATCTCGGGTCCGGCGGACCCTTCACGCTTCCGCAGCTCAAGATCCTCCAGGAAGCGATCACCCTGCTCGTGTTCACCGTCTTCGCCATCCTGATCATGAACGAGAAGCCCCGCATAAACGACGCGGTCGCGTTTCTGCTTGTCTTCGCGGCCGTAGCGGTCTCCTTCGCCGGACGCAAGTGACCCTGCCATGGCCGAGCCCCCGGCGACCGATATCACGTGGTGCCCCCTGTGCGGGTACTCCCTCGAGGGACTTCGCACCCGCGAATGCCCCGAGTGCGGCGGCGACTTCAGAACCTCCTGGAAGGAGCTCGCCGGGACTCAGCCGGACCTCCCCGGCCGCCGCGCCGCCGACATCGCGTGCCGCCCGGGGTGCTGGATTGTGCTGATCCTTCTGCTGCCGGC
The DNA here is from genome assembly GCA_023429345.1 of Planctomycetota bacterium. Lineage (GTDB taxonomy): Bacteria > Planctomycetota > Phycisphaerae > Phycisphaerales > UBA1924 > JAEYVB01. The sequence goes on along the minus strand of JAEYVB010000105.1, from coordinate 3,944 downwards.
GATCGGCTTCTATCTGTTCCGGTCGCTCTTCTGACCGGATCACTCCAGCCCCAGCCGCCTCGCTACGAGTTTCTCAAGCCCGCACCCCAGGTGTTTGAGCGCGCTCGCCTCCGCCCCGTTCTCGCGGCAGTCGCGGACGAATCGGAAGTACGCGTCCGCCCGCTCCGACAACTCCGCCCGCGCAATCCATTCCGCGAGGTGATACGCAAGCTCCTGGTCATCTTCCGCTCCGGAGCTGAACCCTTCGCCCGAGAGGAACGAGTCCAGCCGACCCTCCCAGCGCTCGAACTGCCGGTCACGCATTTCGCGGTCCAGTTTGAAGCCGGTGTACCCCGTCACCCGCTCTTCCATCATCTGCGTAAACCCCTCCTCCACCCAGAGGGGCAATCCGCGGCCGTGCAGCAGGTGGTGCGTCATCTCGTGCGCGATCGTCTGCTCGAGGCCCCACTTGGCGCCCGCGTGCGTCACGATCAACGGGAAGCATCCCTCACCATCGTTCAGGTAGCAGCCTCCCGAAGTTGCCCATTCCCCCTCCTCCGGGTGGTAGTAGTCGGTGAACGAGATGTACTCGTCCTTGCCCGCGAAGACGACCAGCCCGATGTCCGGCGCCGGAACATCGCCGAGCGCTCGGGAGAGCGCCGCCCGCACTATCTTCACAGACTTGTCCGCCGCCGCGGCCATCGCCTGGGCGAGCGCGCCGTCCGCCGGCGCCAATCCTTCCACCGACACGTGCCGCCACCGCCGGTACTCACCGCTGAGAGAATCCCGCACCTCATCCATCCACGCCGCGGCCACCGCCCGGATGTCCACGTCCGGCTCCACCCGCCGCCACGCCTCGAACGCCCACCAGTCTATGTGCGGCAGCCCGTGCTCGACCCGCAGCAGATGCCCGATCCGCCCTCGCTCAATGCAGGGCAGGTCCATCGCGGCGGCCCGCGTCCCGCCCCCACGCCGGAAGATATCCCGAAGACCCATGCAAGAACTGTACCACGAAAAACCCCCGGCTCGGGCCGGGGGTTCGTCCGATTTCCGCTTGGCGGTCGCTCAATAGCGGCTCAATACCGGTAGTGCTCCGCCTTGTACGGACCATCCACCGGCACGCCGATGTACGCGGCCTGCTCCGGCGTCAGTTTCGTCAGCTTCACGCCCAGCTTGGCCAGGTGCAGGCGGGCGACCTCCTCGTCGAGCTTCTTGGGCAGCGTGTACACCTTGCCAGTGTTGTAGGTGTACCCGGAGAGCGTCGGCTTCCCGCTCGCGTTCAGCCACAGGTCGAGCTGCGCCATGACCTGGTTGGTGAAGCTCGCGGACATCACGAAGCTCGGGTGCCCCGTCGCGCAGCCCAGGTTCAGGAGCCTTCCCTCGGCCAGCACCAGCACGCTGTGCTCGGGCCTGCCGCCGCCGGCCGGGAACACCCACTCGTCGTACTGCGGCTTGATGTTGATGTGCTTGACTCCCGGGACCTTCTTGAGCCCGGCCATGTCGATCTCGTTGTCGAAGTGGCCGATGTTCCCGACGATGGCCTTGTCCTTCATCCGCGCCATGTGCTTGGCGGTGATGATGTCCTTGTTCCCGGTCGTCGTGATGAAGAGGTCCGCGGTCTCGACCACATCCTCCAGCGTCAGGACCTGGTACCCCTCCATCGCCGCCTGCAGGGCGCAGATCGGGTCGATCTCCGCCACGATCACGCGGCAGCCCTGGCCCTTGAGCGCCTGGCAGCAGCCCTTGCCCACATCGCCGTAGCCCAGCACCACCGCCACCTTGCCGCTCAGCATCACATCGGTGGCGCGGTTCAGGCCGTCCAGCAGCGAGTGCCGGCACCCATAAATGTTGTCGAACTTGCTCTTGGTCACGCTGTCGTTGACGTTGATCGCGGGGAAGAGCAGCGTGCCCGCCCTGGCCATGTCGTAAAGACGGTGGACGCCGGTGGTCGTCTCCTCGCTGACGCCCTTGATGCTCGAGGCGATCTTCGTGAAGCGGCCGGGCGTCTCCTTCAGGCTGCGACGGAGGACGTCCAGGATCACGCCCCACTCCTCGGGATCGTTCTCGGCGTTGAACGCCGGGACCTTCCCGGTCTTCTCGAACTCGACACCCTTATGCACCAGAAGCGTGGCATCGCCGCCATCGTCGAGGATCATCGTGGGCCCGCCCTCGGCGAACTCGAAGATCCGCTCCGTGCACCACCAGTACTCCTCCAGCGTCTCGCCCTTCCACGCGAAGACCGGGGTGCCCCGGGGCTCCGAGGGCGTGCCGCCGCTCTCGGCGGTCCCGACGACCACGGCGGCCGCGGCCGTGTCCTGCGTGCTGAAGATGTTGCACGAGCACCAGCGGACGTCCGCCCCAAGGTTGACGAGGGTCTCGATCAGCACCGCCGTCTGCACCGTCATGTGCAGCGAGCCGGCGACGCGTGCTCCCGCGAGGGGTTTCTGCCCTTTGTACTTCGCCCGCAGGGCCATCAGCCCCGGCATCTCATCCTCGGCGAGGCGGATCTCCTTCCGGCCCAGTTCCGCCAGGGAGAGGTCGCGGACCTTGAAGTCCACCCCCTCGCGCAGAGTTCCATTCCCGCCCGAGGTCTTCACGGTCCGAGGCTTAGTCGTCATCGTCGTCACAGTGCTTGCTCCCGTTCTGCAAATCGAACCCAGGAGAAACCCGAAAGTCCGGGCGCTCCGGGGTTCAGCGTTGTCATTTTCCAATCCGTCCAACCGCGGCCAGCAGCCCCGGCCCCTTGGCCTCGGGGTCCCCCGGCAGCACACTCACATCCACATCGCGGAATCCGGCATCCCGCATCATTGCTTCGATCTCCCGCACACCGAATCCCAGATGCGCGTGACCCATCGTGTGGCGGTATTCCTCCCGGTCGTGGGCCAGCATGTCGACCACCAACGCCACCCCGCCTCCGCGGGCGCTCCGCAGCACCCTGCGCATCTCCCGGAGCGCCGCCGTCGGCCCCTGGTCACCCGGCACATGGTGGAGCACCAGCACGCACACAGACGCGTCGACGCTGGCATCCTCGAGCGGCAGGTTCTCGAGCGTTCCGGTGCGGAACTCTACGTTCGCCGCCCCCTCCATCCGCTTCCGCGCCGCCTCCAGCATCGGCTCCGACAGGTCGACCGCGATCACCCGCTCGACACGGGGAGCCATCAGCTCCGAAACGTTTCCGGTCCCGCACCCCAGGTCCGCCACCACCCAGTCCCGGGGTACCAGCCCCAGCAGCGCCCGCGCGGTGAAATCACGCCCGAACAGCCGGGCGCGGACCTCGTCCCATTCCCCCGCCACCCGCCCGAAGTACGCCTGCGTGTCCAGGCGGCGCTCGGCCAGCACCGCGGCCAGCCGCCGGTCATCTTCCTCGATGTCGATCGAGTCCCCCAGTTGCCCCCGGATAGCTACCCACAGCGCCCTGGATGCTGGCGGCAGGTCGTCCAGCACCATCCGGTACAGTGTGGCCGTACCCGACGCCCGCCGCGCCAGCCATTCACCGTCGCTCAGGACTTTCAGGTGCCGGCTCACGGTGCTCTGGGGGGCTTGAACCACGCTGGCCAGCTCCCCGACGGACAGCTCCTCCGCCTCCAGGACCCTCAACAGGCGCAGCCGCACCGGCTCCGAGAGGGCGGCCAGCCGCTCCGAAGTCGACACCGATGTCCTGATTCGCCTCGTTCCTTCATCCATTCAGCGGCTGAATGGTAGAAGCACAAAAGTGCCTTTGCCACAGAAAGACTCAGATCTTTCAGCCCGGCTCACCCGCGTGCCCCGGGCTCGCGACCATGCCCGGTCTCGAGGCTCGGCTCGGGCGCTGGGTCATCCTGCACGCCCAGCCGCTCCACCTTCAGGAGCCGGCGACGCTGCTTGTAGATCAGGCGCAGGTTGCGGAAATAGATCACGATCCCCGAGGCCTGCCCCAGGAGGCCGATCGGCTCCTGCCGCCACGCGAAATAGCTGAACAGCAGCAC
>JAEYVB010000078.1 GCA_023429345.1 Planctomycetota bacterium | reverse complement strand
TTGCTCTTGGCTGCCGCCCCCCACCACCGGCCGCGCCGGAAGAGCGCGACCATGTGCCCGTCGTCGTTCACCGCGTGGATCCAGGAAACCAGCGGCGGGTGCCCGAGACGACGCAGAGCGGCCGCGGCAAGCAGCGCGCCGTCCACGCAGTGGGCGCGGCGATCCTCGAGTACACGGCGGGGGCAGCGGTACACGGGGTCGGTGCTGTACGGGACCTCGTCCAGGAAAGCCTGGATCGCCGCGGGCGTCCGGAGGGCGCGGAATCGCCGTCGTGCGGCCGCCGAGAGGGATCGCGGCAGGTCATCCATAGGGCCCAATGCAAGCATGCCGCGTGCTCGTTGTCGACCGGCACCGCGGTGGCGAGCGCGGTTGCGGTGGCGCATGAAAAAGGGCCCCCGAAGGGGCCCTGTTGTCAGGCGGGTGAGGCAGGCTCAGGCGCGGCGACGCAGGCGGCCGACGAGCATGAGGCCGGCGAGCGAAGCGAGGCCCGTGGCCGCGGCCGGCGGGAGCGGGACAACCTGGACGAAGAGGTCGAGATCGGCGAAGCCCGTGCCGTTGGCCGTGGGCTCGAAGTTGAACTGCAGGAACGAGCCCGGGAGGGTCCCCTCGGCCCAGGCGGCGACATTCACGTTGCCGAACATGCTCGAGGAGAACGCGCCGTTGAACGTAAGGCCCTGGATCGTGTAGCCGCCGCCGATGTAGTTCTCGACGTAGCCGGCGTTGGCGATCTGGGCGGTGTAGGTGTCCACGCCGTTCACGGTCACCGACAGGCTGCCCCCGGTCACGTTGCCGTTGGTGAGCTGGATCAGCCCGGTCATGTCCGTGAGCGTGCCGTTGAAGCCCTGGTTGATGGTGTCGATGAAAATCCCGGCCAGCGAGCTGGTGCCGAAGACATCGGACAGGTTCACGCTGCCCGTGTGATTCAGGCCGCCGAAGGCGGACGGCGCCCCCAGGCTGTTCATCACCTGGACACCGAGCGCGTTCAGGTCCATCTGCAACGTCTCATCGGCGCTGGCGATTGAACCGCAGGCCATTGACGTTGCCACAGCGAAACCGAGTACGAACCGCTTCATCGCATCCCTCTTTCTTGCCTCGCGGCAATCCTTCCGGAGACGCTCCGCCCCCTCAGGCGGTCTCTCCCCGGGTGACTCCCCGGGTATGTCCAGCCGGCTCATTAGAGTCTAACCCCGACTCCGGCTACTGCAATAGCCCAGCTTGACTTTTTTGATAAAAATCCGGCTGAACGGTCGTCCAGCCGGATTAAGACTTCAAAATCTGGCCCTGCGAGGGGGGTTAGCTGCGGCGACGCAGCCGGGCGACCATAAAGACGCCGGCCAGAGTGCCGAGGCCCGACAGCGCGGCCGGGGGCAGGGGGACGACCTGGACGAACAGGTCCATGTCGGCCGTGGCCGAGCCGTTCGCCGTGGGGTTGAAGTTGAACTGGAGGAAGGAGCCGGCGAGGGCGCCGAGGCTCCAGGGCGTCACATCGACGTTGCTGAAGGAGTTGTCGCTGAACCCGCCGCCGAAGGTCAGGCCTTCGACCTTGAACCCGCCGCCGATGTAGTTGCTGACGTTGCCGACCGCGGCGATGTTGGTGGTGTAGCTGTCCGCGCCGCCGTTGACGGTGACGGTGATGCTGCCGCCGGTGACCAGGCCGTTGACCATGTTGATCTGGCCGGAAAGACCGGTCAGCGAGCCGATGAAGCCCTGGTCGATGAAGGGCAACGCGGGGCCGGCCGAGATGGCAACGCCCTGGAGGTTGCCGGAGCCCAGCGAAAGGGCCACAGAGCCGGTGTGGGTGATGCCGCCGAACGGCGTCGGGTTGAGCCCGTCCGTTGCCTGCGCAGTGAACCCGTTGAGGTCCAACTGCAACGTGGGGCTGGCGACAGCCATAGTGGAGGCGCAAAGAACGCCCGCGAGCGCAAACATCTTCATCTCGTTTTTCCTTCTCTCTTACTCGTTTCGGACACGGCTGTCGGGTCTTCTCCCGGACCCAACCCGTGCGTGAGAAGAGTTTTACCCGCAAGATTTGCCGAAGCAATCGCCCGGGGTCATACGGCGCGCAGATTCCTGTTATTTGGACCTCCTGATCGTGCGATTGATCGTCGTCATGGCTACGCCAGGTCCGAGTATCGTGGCGCTGTGGAGCTGACACCCCTCCGTTACTTCCGGACGATCGCCTCGACGGGGCACATGACGCGCGCCGCCCGCACCCTGGGACTCTCGCAACCGGCGCTCTCGGCCGTCGTCAAGAAGCTCGAACAAGAGGTCGGCGCGGAGCTCCTCCACCGGACAGGCAAGGGTGTTGAGCTGACCGAGGCCGGGCGGGTCTTTCTCGTGCACGCCGAGGATGCCCTGCGGCGGGTGGAGTCCGGCGTTGTTGCCGTGAGGCAGTTAGTTGGGCTCGAGTCTGGTTCGATCCGGATAGGGGGCGGGGCGACCGCCACGACGTACCTCCTCCCGCCCGTTGTCTCAGAAATCAGACGAAAACATCCCGGTTTACGCTTCTACGTCCGAGAATCAGGGTCCATGGCCATTGCCGCTTCCGTCCTCAGCGGCGAGCTCGATCTCGGGATCGTGACCCTGGCTCTACCGCACAGCGCGAGCGGAGGGAAGCAGGACCTGCTGGCGGTGCCCTTTGTGGAGGATGAGCTCCGTTTGATCGTTCCCCCGAAGCACCCGCTCGCCGGACGGAAGAGCTTCCGCTGGCAGGACCTCGCGGGGGAGGCCATGGTCGGGTTCGAGGCGGGGTCGGCGGTGCGGGCGGTTATCGACCAGGCCTCCGCGGCCGCGGGGGTCACGCTGAACGTCGTGATGGAGCTGCGGTCCATCGAGTCCATAAAGCAGATGGTCGCGGCCGGGATCGGCGTCGGGTTCGTGAGCAGGTTCGCCCTGGGCTCGGGCGAGGGGCTGACGTGCAAAGAGAGCAAGCTTTCGAGGCGGCTGGCGATCGTGCGGCGGGCGGACCGGGTGCCGAGCTCGGCGACGGCGGAGTTTGAAAGGCAGCTGGCCGCTCGGGCGAAGCGGGCGTGATCAGCCCCGGAGTGCCGCGGCCGATTGGCGGGTGTAGACCGCGCCGGTCGGCTTCAGGTGGCTCCGAAAGAGGATGATTTTGTCCACTTCGAAGACGGGGAGAGAGACAGATTGCCTGATCCGCGTCGGTCGGGCATCGGGCTTGAAGCGGGCGAGCGTCATGTGTGGGGTGAACCGCTCGGGGTTCTCGCGGCGAGGACGGCGGGCGAGCCGCTGCACAAGACGGCGGCGGACCTCCATGAGGGTCGGCGGGGCGTCGAACTCGAGGGCGATCAGCCGGGGGGCGCCGCGTTCGGGAAAGTTGACCAGTTGCAGGGGGGTGAGGGCAAACGGCGGGAGGCCGGCCGCGGATCGCTCGACGGATTCGATGGTGGCGTCCACCTCCCGCTCGGGGATGCCCCCGATGAACTGGAGCGTCATGTGGACGTGCTCGGGCGGGATATCGCGGCGACGGGGATCGGGCGGCGGATCGAGGGCGTCGAGCGCATCCAGGTATGCACGCCGGAGGTCCTCGGGCGGCTGGATGCCGACGAACAGCCGGATGTTGGGGTTACCCTCTCCCACGCGGGGAGGATAGGAAAGGATGCGGATGGCGAAGGCTGTGCAGACTGCGCGAATGAGCGGGGCGGTGTGGTTGCTCGCATGCGGGATGGTGGCGGGGCAGGAGGCGGCTCCGGGCCCGGCCGCTGCGCCGAGCGCTGCGGCCCCGCAGGCGCCGGCCGAGCGGCCGCTCTTTGTCCCGCTGCTGGTCCGGCAGGCGGAGGCGGTCGCGGCCGTTGTCGAGAGCGATCTGGCGCGGGCGTTTCTGGCGAAGGCAGTTGAGCTCCCGGAGATCGAGCCAAGGACAATCCTGCGCGACCCCGCATCCAGGGACGCCTTCACCGAGGAGCAGGCGGCGAAACTGCCGGAGGACCAGCAGGCGCGCCTGCGGCCGCGGGAGTACGGGTCGAGCTTCTATTACACGACCGGGTACGGCTCGCCGATGATCTACGCGCGGCCGCTGGACATCCTGGCGAAGCACGGCGTGGATTCGCTGGCGGGGAAGCGGGTGCTGGATTTCGGGTACGGGATGATCGGCCAGGAGCGGATGTTCGCGCTGATGGGGGCGGATGTGCACGGCGTGGATGTGGAGCCGACGCTGGCGGCGCTGTACTCGTGGCCGGGGGATACCGGGGAGATGAAGTCGCGGCAGGGGAACACGGGGACGCTGACGCTGCACCACGGGCGCTGGCCCCGCGGATGAGGCCATAAAGGCGGCGGTCGGGGGCGGGTACGACGTGATCCTGTCGAAGAACACGCTGAAGAGGGGGTACATCCACCCCGCGCGCGAGGCGGATCCGCGGATGCTGGTGGACCTGGGCGTCGGGGATGAGGCGTTCCTGCGGGCGGTGCACGAGGCCTTGAACCCGGGCGGGCTCTTCCTGGTCTACAACATCAGCCCGAAGCAGAACCCGCCGGACCAGCCCTATCTGCCGCACGCCGACGGGCTCTTCCCCTTCGAGCGGTCGCTGGCGGAGAAGCTGGGCTTCGAGGTGCTGGCGTTCGACGAGCCGGACCACGACAAGATGGCGGAGGTCTTTGTCGCCGTGGGGAGCGATCAGGGCAAGGGCAAGGAGAAGTTGCTGGGGGAGTTATTCACGCACTACACGGTGCTGCGGCGGGCGCCGTAGCCGTTCCGGAACGAAGGCGGCGGCTCGGCGGGGCCATTGGAGCTGTGTGCTGGTACGAGCTTGCGGGACCAACAAGTGCCCGGGGGCAGGGCTGGGACTATGGCCTGAAGCGCGAGAGGCCCAGGAACGCCGCTGGCAGGTCCGAGCGCCCGTGCAGAGCAAGGTCGGCGACGATCTCCCCGATCACCGGCGCGAACTTGAAGCCATGACCGCTGAAGCCGCAGGCGATGGTGACCGCGGAATCGTGCGGGTGGCGGCCGACGATGAAATGCGAATCCGGAGAGTTGGTATAGGTGCAGACCGCGCCTGAAAGAATGGGTCCGTCCGCATCGCGCAGGTGGACGAGCCCGGATCGGAACTCGGCCTCATCAGCGGCCGAGATCGAACGGTCGATGACGTCGGGATCCGCCGGTTGGCCGCGGCGATGGAGAGCGACTTTCAATCCCGGGTGCCACGGCAGCATCGGGAATCCGTAGTGGATGGAGCTGTCCGGCAGCTCGGCGGCCCAGCAAGGGAAACGGCCCAGGGAGAAGCGGGCGTGCTCTCGCGGCCATATCCAGCCCAGGACCTGGCGGGTGACGGCAAGGGGGATGCCGAGGTCGGTGATGATGCGCGTCGTCCAGGCGCCGCCGGTGATGATGGCACGCCGGGCGAGGTAGCGGCCTTTGTGGGTGTCGATCTCGAAGAGCCCGCCGGAGCGCCGCCAGACGAGGACCGGCTCGCGGGCGTGCAGCTCGGCGCCGGCGGCGAGCGCCTGCGCCGCCATTGCACTGACCGCTCGCTCGGGGATGATGAACCCGGCCCGCGGCTCGACCAGGGCCGCGTGCGAGTCAGGGAGCTCGAACTGCGGGTACCGCTCGCGCAACGCGGGGGCGGTGAGCAGTTCATGGTCGAGCCCATGCCCGGCCGCTGCCCGCGCAGACCCGGCGATCAGTTCGCCCTCCGGGCTTCCCAGATACACACCGCCCGTGAGGTAGAGGAGCTCGACACCGGATCGGGTTTCGAGCTCCTGCCAGAGGTCGAGCGACCGCCGGAGGAGGGGGACGTAGTCCGGATGTTCGTAGTACGACATCCGGAACATCCGCGACTGGCCGTGGTGCGCGCCGCTGGTGTGGGGGATATCGAGCTGTTCAAGCCCGAGCACACGCAGGCCGCGGCGGGCGAGAGTCATGGCGGCGGATGAGCCCATGGTGCCGATGCCGATCACGACGGCGTCGTAGGGCGCGGTCACCGCAGGCCCCCCGCGCGCTCCATGGCGGCGGCGAGATCGCTAAGGTGTTCCCGGATGCCGTCGTGGCCGCGGTCGAGGGAGATACCGAGGGATCGGGCGGCGTCCTTGGCGAAACTGTTTTTCGGCTGCTCGGGGCCGGAGAACTCGATGTCGGCCTGCACGCCTAGGACCGCGGCGCCCATCTTCGCCACATCCGACCAGCGGGCGTAGCAGTCGGCGAGGTTGAAGGGCCGGCCCGCGGCCGCGGGGTTGCCGATCGTGGCGGCGATCGCCGCGGCGACATCCTCGACGTGGACCCACTTGCCGCCGCCGGGGATGCGGATGGGTTCGCCGCGGGCGAGCTTCTGGAGGATCTCGAAGCCGTGGGAGCGTTCGAGGCGCGGGTCGAGGCCGTAGACGCGGCAGGGGCGGAGGGCGCAGGTGTGGCGGCCGCTGCGGAAGTGGTCGGCCCAGAGGAAGGCCTCGACGGCGGCCTTGTACGCGCCGTAGGTGGAGTTTGGGCGGAGGGGGTGGTCCTCGTCGATGAGGCCGTTCCAGCGCGGGCGGATGTCGTGGTGGACGGCGGCGGAGCTGACGAAGACGAACTGAGCGGGCGCGGAGGTGTGGAGGAGGCGGATGGAGGCGACGAGGTTTGACTCGGCGTGGGTGTCGTAGGCGGCGCTATACCCGAGCGGGCCCCATTCGAGGCTGTTGTGGATGAGGCAGGCAGCGCCGTCGAGGAGGGCGGGCCAGGCGGACTCGTCGGCGTGGGAGCCCTCGACGAATCGGGCGATGAAGGGGGCGATGTGGTCGCGCCGGCTGCTCTGGCGCACGAGGGCGGTGATCGTGTGCCCCGCCTCGTGGAGCTTGCGGACGAGGACGGAGCCGATGAAGCCCGAGGCGCCGGTGAGGGCGATGTGCATGCGCGGATGGTACCACCGCGAGCGGGAACATCCGAGACCGATCAGTAGTTGGGCGTCGGCGCCCGGAACGCGTCCATGTCGATCGACTTAAAGTAGTCGATCGTCTTCTGGAGGCCCTCGGCCAGCGGTACCCTGGGCTCCCAGCCGAGCTTCTGGCGGGCGAGGTCGATGACGGGCTTGCGCTGGGTGGGGTCGTCCTGGAGGGCGGGCCTGTTGACGATCTTGGAGCGCGAGTTGGTCATCTTGAGGACCATCTCGGCGAGCTGGCGGATGGTGAACTCGCCGGGGTTGCCGAGGTTCACGGGGCCGGGGAAGTCGTCGGGGCCGTTCATCATGCGGATGATGCCGTCGATGAGGTCGTCCACGTAGCAGAAGCTGCGGGTCTGCTCGCCGGTGCCGAAGATGGTGATGTCCTGCCCGTGGATGGCCTGGCGGATGAAGTTGCTGACCACCCGCCCGTCGAAGGGGTGCATGCGCGGGCCGTAGGTGTTGAAGATGCGGACGACGCGGATGTTGACGCGGTTGCTGCGGGCGTAGTCGAAGAACAGGGTCTCGGCGGCGCGCTTGCCCTCGTCGTAGCAGGCGCGGGGGCCGATGGGGTTGACGTTGCCGCGGTAGCTCTCGGGCTGGGGGTGGACCTCGGGGTCGCCGTAGACCTCGCTGGTGGAGAACTGGAGGACCTTGGCGCGGCAGCGCTTGGCCATGCCGAGGACATTGATCGCCCCCATGACGCTGGTCTTCATCGTCTTGATGGGGTTGTACTGGTAGTGGCCGGGCGCGGCGGGGCAGGCCGCGTTGTAGATCTCGTCGACCTCCAGCCAGACGGGGTGGGTGACGTCGTGGCGCACGAGCTCGAAGTTCGGGCGGCCGAGCAGGTGGGCGATGTTGCTCTTCTGGCTGGTGAAGAAGTTGTCCAGGCAAATGACGTCGTGGCCCTCTCCGACGAGGCGGTCGCAGAGGTGGGAGCCGAGGAACCCGGCGCCGCCGGTAACGAGGATGCGCTTGATCGTGGGCATGGGGATGCAAGGGTAGCCGGAGGGCGGGACCGCCGGGACCCGGCCCGCGGTCATCGCCCAGCGAAAGAGCCCCGGGACGGCCCGGGGCTCTGGACGGAATCTACTTGCGGGAGCCGGGACTTACTTCTTCTCGGCCTCGGCCTCGTACTCCTCGAGGCGCTGCTTGAGCTCCTCTTCCCACATGGTGCCGCCGCTGAGGTCAACGGCCTTCTTCTGGAGCTCGATGGCCTTCTTCAGGTCGCCCTTGTCGTGGTGGACCTTGGCGAGCGTATCGATGATGTGCGGCTGCTTGCCCTTGGTGAGCTCATCGGCGCGCTTCGCGGCCTTAAGCGCCAGGTCGAGGTCCTTCTTCTCGATCTCGTCCGCCGTGTCGGGGTCGACGATCGTCCAGGCGAGGGCGTTCAGCACCTCGGCGTTGTCGTTGCCGCCCTTGTCCATGACCTTCTGGGCGAAGGCGTAGCCGCGGTCGTAGTCCTTCTCGCCCGCCAGGAGCGCAGAGAAGGTAGCCTGGACCGCGCCCATGGCCTCCGGGTGCTCGAACTCGACCATCGCGAGGGTGGCGTCCATGGCCTTGTCGAGCTCGCCGCCCTGCATGGCGGCCTGGAAGTCCTGGAAGGCCTTCTCGCGGCTCTTCTCGCCCAG
>JAEYVB010000243.1 GCA_023429345.1 Planctomycetota bacterium | reverse complement strand
ACCCCCCTACGGTTCACCCATGGCCGGCTCATTCGACCAGTCCAACGTCCCCTCCCGCGCGAGCGAAACACTCCCCGATACGCTCCCCGCCGATCCTTTCCCGCTCATCGAGCGGTGGTACAGGGATGCCCACGAGCGGCTCGTCCAGCCCAACCCAACGCCATGACACTCGCCGTGGCAACCGCCTCCGGCGAACTCTCGGCCCGCATCGTTCTCTGCAAGCAGCTCGAGCCCGCCGCCGGCTCGCTCGTCTTCTTCACCAACTACCACAGCCGCAAGGGGCGGGCGCTCGAGGAGAACCCCCGGGCCGCGGCCGTCTTCCACTGGGACACGCTCGACCGCCAGATCCGTCTCGAGGGCGGCATCGCCAGGGTCTCCGCCGCCGAGAGCGACGCCTACTTCGCCACGCGCCCATGGGAGAGCCGCATCGGCGCGTGGGCGAGCCAGCAGTCGCAGCCGATCCCCTCACGCGACGCCTTCGTCGAGCAGATCCGCGGGGTGATGGCCCGTTTCGGCATCGATCCTCAGAACCCGCCCGCGGCCGGGGACGACATCCACATCCCCCGCCCGCCGCACTGGGGCGGCTACCGGCTGACCGCCCAGCACGTGGAACTCTGGTGCTCTGCGCCGGGACGTCTGCACGACCGGGCGGTCTGGAAGCGGTCTCCCGATGGCGGCTGGACCGCCACGCGCCTTCAGCCGTGATGGCGCACACTTATTGGACCACGCAGGTCTTGCGCGAGTGCTGGTGGCGATACGTGGGGCCGAACCCCTAATCCAGTGAAGGTCTGCTCTCAGAGCGCCGAAAACCTGTACAGGCCCACAGGGCACTCTCCCCGGGTTCGGTCAGGAAGCCACACCGCGATGAAGCTCCGCTGCGCACTCTCCGCCTCCGAAGTGGACGCCCTCTGGGGTCGCCTGGAGCGTCAACTCGACAGCGCCGGGCTGCCCACGCAGCCGGAGGTCGCGGGGCGCATTCTGAGCCTGGTCTCTGACCCGCGCTCGGGCCTGCGCGACTACGCCTCCATCATCCGCGCCGATGCCCCCCTCACCGGACGCCTCCTCCGCTTCGCCAACTCCGCCTACTTCGCCCAGCGCCAGCCGGTGACCAACCTCGAGCGCGCGTGCGTCCTCCTCGGGGTCGAGCGCCTCAAAGCCATCTCTTTGGGCTTCTTCCTGAGCCGGGCCGCGGCCTCCGACCCCATGCACACCGTCTCCCGCCGCGTCTGGGGCGAGTCCGTCTACCGGGCCTGCCTCGCGTCGGAGCTCGCCAAGGAGCTCATCCCTGCATATGCGGCCGAGGCCTTCGTGGTCGGCCTCATGCTCGACGCCGGCATCCCCCTCACCCTGAAGCTCATCGGCAACGACTACGCCGCGCTCGTTGAATCGTCCCCCACCCCGCAGGCGTTCTACGACGCCGAGTTCAACACGCTCCCCTTCACGCATGTGGATGTTCTGGCCGCGCTCTGCAGGCGATGGCGCTTCCCCGAGCTCCTGGTCCGCCCGCTCATACGCCACCACACCATGCCCCGCGGCTCCGGTCGCGAGAACGTGGTGCAGACGCTGCACCGCATCGGCTTCTACGCGGGCGCGGTCAAGCTCGCCTTCGCCGAGCCGCTCATCTGCGCCGAGCCGCTGTCGGTCGCGGTCGACTGCGTGCTCGGGCTCAACGGCGACCGCCTCCAGGGCGCGGTCCAGCGGGCCACGCTCGAATACTCCGCGATGAATGAGGTGTTTAAGGAAGTCGCCGAGACCGTGGGCGGGCTCACAGACATGGCGATCCGGGTCCACCAGCAGCTCGTCTCCATCACCGACGAGGTCATCGTCGAGCAGCTCCGCCGCCCCTCGACCAACACCGGCAGCTTCTCCATCGGCGGCCGCCGCGTGGAGATCGAGGTCGACCCCAGCGGCCGAGCGGTCGCCTACCTCAGCGACGGCGCGGGGGACCGCCTGCTTTCCTACAGCTTTCGCCCCGGCGAAGACGACGCCATCAGCGTCCTCGAGGGCCTCGGGCTCGAGGCGGTCGCCTGCCCGGAGACCTACGACATCGACATGTACCTCCGCTCCGTCGCGGCCTGACACCGCGCCCGGTCAAGAAAACGACGCCCCCAAGCGGTTTTCCCCATGGCGGCCGCGGGCTCCACCCGGTACCGTTGACCCGGCGTGCCACCCTCCAGCTCCAACTCCGCCACCGTCCGACTGGCTGCGGCCCTCTTTCTCGCCGCGGCCGCGGGGTCGGCCTCGGCCCAGCTCCGCATCTCCAGCTGGAACGTCAGCAACTACAACGGCACGGGGCGCGAGGCCGCCTTCCAGACCGCGGTCTACGGGCAGTACCTCGGCCGCTCCTTCAGGCCCGATATCCTCATCGGCCAGGAGTTCACCTCCGCCGCGGCCGTCGGGACCTTCGTCGCGCTGCTGAACTCCGCGCCCGGGAGCCCCGGCGACTGGCAAGCGGCGCCGTTCGTGGACGGCAACGACACCGACAACGCGTTCTTCTATCGCTCGAGCAAGGTCGAGTACCTCGGGACGACCGTGGTGATCCTCGGAGGGAACGACCCGCTCCCGCCGCGCGATGTCCTGCGGTACGACGTCCGGCCGGTGGGCTACACGGCGGACACGACCGTGATCGCCTGCTACGGCAGCCACATGAAGGCCGGCTCGACCGCCAACGATCAGCAGCGGCGGCTGGTCGAGGCGACGGCGATCCGCAACAACGCCAACGCGCTCCCCGCGGGGTGGAACTTCCTGATCGGCGGCGACTTCAACATCCAGAGCTCGAGCCAGGCCGCCTACCAGCAGCTCATCGGCCCGCACGCGAACAACCGCGGGCGCTTCTTCGATCCCGTCGCCACCCCCGGCTCCTGGAACAACAACTCCGCCTTCCGCTTCATGCACACGCAGTCCCCGGGCGCCTCGGGCGGCGCCGGCATGGACGACCGTTTCGACTTTCTCCTCCTCTCCGATTCCCTCTCGGACCGGCTTGATTTCGACTACATCGGCGACCGGGCGGTCCCCTACAGCACCTCCACCTGGAACGACCCGACGCACTCCTTCCGCGTGTGGGGGAACGACGGCACAACCTATAACCAGCCGATCGCCGTGGCCGGCAACGGCATGGTCGGCCCCGTGATCGCGCAGGCGATCCGCGATGTCACCGCCACCGACAACGCCGGGGGTCACCTGCCCGTCTTCCTCGACCTCCGCGTGCCGGCGGTCACCGGCGCTGTGCAGACACTCGATCTCGGCGTCCTGCCCCTGGGCGGCCCGGGCTCGACCGCGAGCGGCGAACTCACGATTGAGAACGCCGCGGACACCGCCCTGTGGACCACCGCCGGCATCGCGCCGCTCGTCTATGAGCTCCAGGCGAGCCCCGGCCTCGAGGCGCCCGCGGGCGCCTACACGCTCGCGCCGGGCATGGCCCACGCCCAGACCATCCGCGTAAGCACCGCCAGCCCCGGCCCCTTCTCCGGCACCATCACGATCCTCTCCACATCGTCCGAAACGCCCGTCCGGGTCGTCACCGTCACCGGCACGGTCGCCGCCGCCTGCTACGCCAACTGCGACGGGAGCACCGCCCCGCCCGCGCTCAACGTCGCGGACTTCACGTGCTTCCTCCAGCGCTTCGCCGCGAGCGAGAGCTACGCCAACTGCGACCAGAGCACCGCCCCGCCCGTGCTGAACGTCGCGGACTTTACCTGCTTCCTCTCGGCCTTCGCCGCCGGCTGCCCCTGAACATCGCCGCCGCGCCCGCCCCCGGAAAACAAGGAGGGCGGCGCCCCAAGACCGGCGCCGCCCCTCCGACCCACGAGTCCGCACCGCCCGCCGCTACCGCGTCACGGGCACCCCGCCGCAAACGATTGCAGGAAGCACGTGAAATCGGCCACGTTCAAGGCCGGCGCTGCCGTGCTGCCGTCGCAGTTCGCGTAGCCCTCGCCCGCGGCGAAGCGCTGCAGGAAACAGGTGAAATCGGCCACGTTCAGGACCGGCGCCGCCGTGCTGCCGTCGCAGTTCGCGTAGCACGGATCCCCGATCGTGAAGTCGGCGTCGCTGCCGTCACCCCCGGTGTTCCCGTCCGCATCCCGCGCCACCACCCGCACCCGCGCCTGCCCCGTGTTCACCGATGGCACCGTCCAGTTGAAGACGCCGCTGTCCGGCGCGGCCGCGGCGATCATCACCGGCCAGGTAGCGCCGCCGTCGGTCGAGAGCTCGATATCCACGCTGGAGACGCCCGCGTCATCGTCCGAGATCCACCGGATCTGGACAATCGAGCCCGGCGTCAGCGTCTCGCCCCCGTTCAGGTTCTTGAGGTACGTGGTGGGCGCGAGCCCGCCGGAGGCCCCCGGCAAGCCCCGGTGCTCCGGCACGTGCATCACGATGCAGTGAATAGCCCCCGCCAGCCCGATGATGTTCTGACACGGGATCTGGTAGATCGTCTTCCCGGGCAGGGCCGCCTGGAGCGTGGCCGCGGCCGCCGCGTTGTGCGGCGAGACCGTCGCGTTCGTGTACGACGGGATCATGACGATGTCGTTGCACATCACCATGTTCGTGAAGGTGTAGTGCGTCCCGCTGATCGAGAACGCCGGCACGCGGTAGACGGTGTAGCCGCCGGCCGCCATCAGCGTAGCCGCGTTGTCGCAGATCACGTCCTGCGTGGAGCCCGGGTTGTTGGGCCAGTCGCTGATGACCACCTTGTTGTCGGCGATCACCTGCATCCACATGTCGATATGCTGCGTGGCGTCGACCGAGGTCGGGAACGGCGTGAAGAGCGTCACGTCCAGGTTCTGGTAGTCGTCCCAGATCGACAGGATCTGCGGCTCGGTGAAGGCCGGGTTCTCGTTGTTGATCAGCCGCGTCGCGTACCCGCGGTCCAGGGCGTTCAGGTGGAAGTTGCCGCCGCCGTGGATCAGCGTGATGCCGTTCATCCCCAGCTCGTAGCGGGCGTGGTTCTTGTACTGCGCAAAGCCGATCGGGAACGCGTCGTCGTTGAGCCGCGTCGGCCGGTTGTACTTGTGGTCGACGATCGCCCGGCAGTCGCCCTCGTAGATGTACCGCGGGCCGTAGTCTCGCATCCAGACCGCGTCGAGCGTCCGGATCACGAGCTTCACCCGCGACATGTTCACGCCCTGCGAGGTCAGGTACGAGCTCGCCGACGCCTGCACGCTCGCGTTGTCGCACGCCACGTACAGCGTCGCATCGCCGGTCGTCGTGATCCGCTGCGCCATCGCCGCGTGGATCGCGCTATGACCGCCCTCCCACGCGATGATGATCCCGTCCATCGGCTCGTACTCGGCCACGCAGTGCACCGGGCCCGTCGGCGCCGCCGTCGGCACATCGATCCCGCCCCCAATGCCCCCCGGGTTCCGCGCCAGCCACGCCCGCTCCGCCGGCGTCATCGCCCGCGATACCGGCTCGCCCTGCGGGTACACCAGCGTCCCGCCCGGGCCCGTCACCTGCGCGACCGCCGAACCCGAGACCGCCATCCCCGCCGCGGCCGCGAGCCGCCACATTCCCTGTCCTGTCCTCATCGCAATCTCCAGAACTGCCGCGGGAAAAGCCTGCGAGTCCGCCGCCACGAGAATGGCGACGCTGACATCCCCAAGGTACCACGCCGCACAAGCCCTGCAAACAGCCGAACAGAAAGCCGCGGCCGCGGAGGAAAATACGGACCGTTCGGGGCCGGGGATCCCTAGCCAAACCCGAATAACGCGCCGCCACCAGCGGACCAGGTCCCATCACCGGGCGGTCACGATCCGGCCGCGGCATTCACCGAGCCCGATCCGCCGGTAACCCTCCCGCTCGCAGTGCCCCTTCATGATCACCTCGTCGCCGTCGGCCAGGAACGTCCGCGATTCCCCTGTGGGGAGCTGGATCGGCTTCCGCGGCTTGCCGGGCCCATCCCACGTCAGCTCCAGGAGACACCCGCGCTCGGACGCCTCGCGGCCGGACACCGTCCCGCTCGCGAAGAGGTCGCCCGGCTGCAGGTTGCACCCGTTGCTGGCGTGGTGCGTCAGGAGCTGCGCCGGCGTCCAGTACAGATCGCGGAACGCGTTGGACCGGCTGATGAGCTGCGGCGCCATCCCTCGGGTGCGCATCTGCTCGGACTGGAGATACACCTCGAGCGTGAGGTCGATCCCGCCGCGCTGCTGGTCCTGCTCGCTGAAGAGGTACGGCAGCGGCGCGGGATCACCCTCCGGACGCGCATACGCGGGGCATCGGAAGGGCTCGAGGGCATCCATGGTGGCGACAAACGGAGAGATGGTCGTAGCGAAGTTCTTCGCCAGGAAGGGCCCGAGGGGTTGGTACTCCCACTTCTGGATATCCCGCGCCGACCAGTCGTTGACCAGGCACACCCCCAGCAGA
>JAEYVB010000386.1 GCA_023429345.1 Planctomycetota bacterium | reverse complement strand
GTTCGGAGGCGTTCGGAAGGTCCTTCAGCGACGAGAGGCCGAAGGCGTCGAGGAACTCTTTGGTCGTGCCGTAGAGCATGGGGCGGCCGAGCTCCTCGGCGCGGCCCCTGATCGTGACCATCCGCCGCTCCATCAGCGAACGCAGGACCTCGCCGCAGGCCACGCCCCGGATGGACTCCAGGTGCGCTCGCGTGAGCGGCTGCTTGTAGGCGATGATCGCCAGGGTCTCGACCGCCGCGCGGCTGAGCCGGTTGCTTGCCCGGGCCTTGTGAAAGGCCGCGAGCACCGGCGCCATCTCCGGGAGGGTCATCACCCGGTACCCCCCCGCCACCGCCTCGATCCGGAAGCAGCGCTCGCTGGCCTCGTACTGCTGGTTGAGCAGCTCGACGGCCGCGGCGATCAGGTCCGAAGGGTCCGATAACGTCTGGCCCTTCCCCTTCCCGCGCTTCCGAGGCTTCGGAGTCTCCGCATCGGCACCTGCCGGCGCTGGATCGGCAGGGGCAGACAACCCCAGGGCCTCGGCCAGCCGCTGGGCGGGCACGGGGCGGTCGGTGGTGATCAAGATGGCCTCGATTGACCGGGCGAGGCGTTCGGGCGGTGGCGCCCCGGGCTGCCCTTCGGCGGGCTCCGGCGCGTTTGCGGGGGCGGGCAAGGCCGCGGCGTCTTCCATGACTGCGACGTTCTCCATGGGGGGATGCTACCCGGAAGGGGGGCGGTCGTGCCAATCTTATCGGTCCCGGGCATGGTCCCTAAAAGGCTGCGATTTCGGCCCGCCGCGTGAAGGGCGGGGCCGAGGATGTCGATTTCCATGATGGAAACCTCCACACCACTCCCTTCTCAGGCCGCCAATGAACACACCAACCGTCCTCCTTGCCGACGATGAGGCCCACATTACCTGCGTGGTGGCGCAGAAGCTCCGGAACTCCGGGTTCCAGGTCTTTGAGGCGCGCGACGGCGAGGAGGCCTACGAGCTCGCCTGCCGCGTTTCGCCGGCCCTCGTGATCACCGATCTCCAGATGCCCCGCATGAGCGGCCTCGACCTCGCCCTGAAGCTCCGTGAGACGCCCGCGACGGGCCTCATCCCCGTCCTGATGCTGACCGCGCGGGGGTACATCCTCGATCCGAAACTGCTGGCGAAGACCAACATCCGGCAGGTGATGGGCAAGCCGTTCAGCGCCCGGGACCTGGTCAAAACGGTGCTCGAGACACTTGGCATGGCGGCCCCGGTTGCCGCGGAGGCCGCATGAGCAGCGGATCGGCCGATCTCCAAGCCCACGCCGGGAGCATCCGCGAGCGATGCCGTTCGCTGGGCCTGGCGACCTGGCGTGCGGACACGGCGGGGGTTGTCGTCGAAGAACCCGCCGAGCCCGGGCTGGCCGGGCTCTGGCTGCGTTCCGGATCGGTCGCTTCGCTGGTGGCCGCGGCCGCGCGGGAGTGGGCCGGCAACGATCGCCCCAGCATCCGCCGGCTCATGCCCGGTTGCTGGCTGATCCCGGTTCCGGAGGAGCACCGGCGGCGGTGCACCGGGATGTCGCTCATCCTGGCGATGGGGCCCGAGCTGACAAAGTCCGAGGTGTTCGAGTCCTCGTGCCGCTCGGCGCGTCTGGATGTCGAGGCGACGCGGATGGCGATCGGTCGGCTCGCGGTCTACGACGAGGCGTCCGCGTGGCGGACCGGGGCCAGCCTGCAGTGGATGGCCAAAGACCTCGCCCAACTCCACGAGTATCAGGACGCCGTCAGCGGCTTCACCAACGAGCTGACGGACTCCTACGAGACGATCGACCTGCTCTGCGGCCTGGGCCGCTCCATGCTGGACCTGGACCGGCCCGAGAAGTTCGTGTCGTTCCTGTGCGACCGCCTGTACGAGACGATGCCCTTCGGCTGGGCCGCGGTGCGGTTCGAGGCGACGGAGTCCTCCGTCGGCAGCCTCGCCGACCAGATCGTGGTGCGGGGCGAGCCCCCCATGCGCGAGAACGACCTCTCCCGGGCGATCGCCGGGCTCCGTGCCAAGGTCCCGCCGGAGAACCGGGGCTTCATCCTGAACGGAAGCCCGGACTTCGGGTCGCGCGCCGATGGACGCACGCTGGTCCAGCCGATCGTGCGCGCCGGGACAATCGCCGGCTTCCTGATCGTGGGCGACAAGCACGGCGGCGATCCGCAGATCAGCAGCTACGACACCCAGCTCCTGGAGGCGGCCGCCGCGTTCACGGGCGCGTTCCTCGAGAACGCCCAGCTCTACCGCGACCACCGGGCGATGTTCATGGGGTCGATGAAGGCGCTGACCGCGGCCATCGACGCCAAGGACCGCTACACCTGCGGCCACAGCGAGCGGGTGGCGATGCTCGCCGCCAACCTCGCCCGCGCGGCCGGAATGGACGCCGCCCACTGCGAACGCGTGCACATCTGCGGCCTCCTGCACGATGTTGGCAAGATCGGCGTGCCCGAGGCGGTGCTCTGCAAGCCGGGCCGGCTGAACGAGGCCGAGTTCGCCCTGATCAAGCTTCACCCCGAGATCGGTCACCGCATCCTGCGCGATATCCCGCAGCTCCACGACATCCTCCCCGGCGTGCTGCACCACCACGAGCGCTGGGACGGCGCCGGCTATCCGCACCGGATCAAGGGCGAGGACATCCCGCTCTCGGCCCGGCTCCTGGCCCTCGCCGATACGTTCGACGCGATGAGCTCCAACCGGTCCTACCGCTCTGCGCTCCCGCGGGAGGTGGTGCTCGAGGAGATCCGCAAGCAGGCCGGGGCGCAGTTCGATCCCGCGCTTGCGCCGCTCTTCATCGCCCTCGACTTCAGCGAATACGACTCGATGGTGGCCCGGCACGCGCAGGCCGCGGCCGGCGAGTCGACGCTCGCGGTCGCCGCGTAGGCCCGTTCAGGCCAGGGCCGCCCGGGCCGCCGCCCAGCCCAGCCACACGCCGCCGAGGCTCAGCGCCAGGTTCAGCACAATCCCCCCAACGGCGAGCACAACCTCGCGATCGCGAGCGAACGTCAGCGTCTCCATGGCCAGCGCCGAGAGGGTGGTGAGTCCGCCGAGGAAGCCGGTGATGACCAGCAGCCGATAGTGCGGCGGGAGCTGCGCCCGGGCCTCGAACACGGCCAGCGCGATCCCGGCCAGCAGGCAGCCGAGCGTGTTCGCGGCGAGCGTGCCGGCGGGGAACCGTGGGCCGCACAGGGCGAACGCGGCGATGTTGAGCCCGTACCG